>JBEKGQ010000023.1:0-20343 GCA_050012715.1 Polyangiaceae bacterium | reverse complement strand
GGGACCATCGAGAACGTCGCGAGCGCGGGCTCGGCCGAGAACGTCGCCCGCCTCGCCGCCGCCGCGCACGGGTGCTCGGTCGACTTCGCGCTCGCCCAGGACGGGTCCGCCTGGCCCGCGGGATTGCAGCTCATCGCCCGGTTCGCCAAGCCCGAGTCGGTCCTCTTCGTCGGCCGCAAGGGCGACGCCATCCAGGGGTTCGCCGACCTCCGCGGTCTGCGCATCGGCGTCGGACCGGCCGGGAGCGGCACCGACGTCGTCGCCCGGCAGATCTTCGCGCTGCCCGATCTCGCGGGCCTGGGCGTCTCGCGGTCGAACCACGAGGTCGAGGAGCAGCTCGGCATGGCGGCGCGCGGTGAGCTCGACCTCGCGCTCGTCATCATGGACGCGGACGCGCCGCTCATCGAGGACTGGGTCGGCCGGCGGGGCCTGCAGATCGCGAGCTTCGCGACCGCGCACGCGGTGTCGCGGCGGCTGCCCCACATCAAGACCGGGACGATCGGCGCGGGGAACTACGACTCCGTCCAGGGCGTGCCGAGCACCGACCGCACGGTCATGAAGATCGAGACGCTGCTCCTCGGCAACGGGTGCGCGGGGCGCGTGGCGACGCTGGACCTGCTGACGCTCGTGGCGAACGAGCACCCGGAGCTCCTCCGCCACAACCGGGACACGCCCAACACGACCGGGCTCCCGCTCGCGCCCGCGGCCCAGGACTACTTCACGAACGGCGGGCCTCAGCTGGTCGACGAGTACGTCCCCTGGCTCGTCGACGTGATGCCGCCGGCGAACTGGGCCTACGTCGTCATGGCGGTGAGCCTGCTGTTCAATGCGATGGGCGCCGGCCACCGCTTTCGCCTCTGGCGCATCGACGCGGCGCGCGTGAAGCTCGAGAGCGATCTCGGGCACTTCTTCCCGCCGTCGACGACCCTCGGCGACATCCAGCGCACCGGTCCGGACGAGGTGAAGACGACGCCGGAGACGCTCGAGGCGATCGACCACCTGATCCACGGTCTCGAGGAGCTGGCGGCGCGCTCGCGGCGCTACTCGCTCAGCATGCTCGTGCCGATGGGGCAGGAGATGGCCTACCGCTACCAGGAGGGCGTCATCTACGAGACGATCGCCGTGCTGAGGGACTTCCTCGGCCGCTGCCGGGGGTAGGACGAGGCGCGCGGAGGTTCGCTCAGACGCCGGCGATGCGCGGGATGCGCGGCGGGCCGGGGATGGTCGACGGCGCGTTGTCGAAGTCGGGGTTGCTCTCCGACCGGCGCTTGCACGAGGAGGGCGGCGGGGCGGGAAGCGTATCGACCGGCGCGTCGGGATCGTGACGCGGGGGAAACGGGGTGGACATGAGGAGGGCTTCCTCCGTCGGCGGGGCGGGGATGGTGATTCGCTCCCCGGCTTCGAGTGCCTCGCCCCTCGTGTCGTCCTCGCCCTTGTTGTCGCAGAGGGCGCGGATCTCCGAGTGGAGCGTGGGCTGCGCGGCCCGGTCGTCGTCCGAGAGAAGGGCCGGAGCCACCGGTTTCATGGTGAGAGTGTGTACCACATGACCCGCGCCATGCCACGCGGGGACCACGACGAGACGGGGTTCACACCTGGTTGAAATCGTTCACTTCAGGCGTCGGCACGCCCTCGTCACGGCGGGTCACCGCAGCGGTCGTCGGGCATCTTCACGCGCGACCAGACCTGCCCGCGACCGTGCGGTCCCCGGGGCAGGTACGAGAGCGTCACCTTCGCGCCGGCGCGCTGTACGACGAGCTTGATCGGCACCGTCGCGTCCCCGTCCCGCGCCTGCATCGTCTCGATCCCATCGCCGTCCTTCAGCCCCGCCTTCGCGGCCGGACCGTCTGGCCGCACCCCGGACACGGTGCTCGTCGGCGACGCCTGCGTGGCCGCCAGGTCGAAGCCCGGGTCGAACGCCGTGTACTCGCCGGTCGCCGGGCGGAAGCACGGACCCAGCGCGTCCGCCGGGAGCACGACCGGCTCGCCGCGCGTGACGAGCGCCTCGAACGTCCGCGCCGCGTCGGGGTCGTTCTTGCCGATCGCGTCGAGCCAGACCGACCGCGGCACCTCCCGCTGCTTCAGCCCCTCGGCCTGGCGGAGCAGCCCGCGCAGCACGTCGGCGAGACTGTGCTGCCCCGCCGTTCGCTTCCGCAGCGTCGCCGCCTCCGCGAGCGCATAGAGCGCTCCCCGCGCCATCAGCGTCGCCCGCGCCACCTCGTCCTTCAGCGCCAGCTCGGCGAGGTGCTCGTTGTCGAGCGAGCGATGCGGCGACGTCGCCATCACCGACAGCTCCCCGGACACCGCGTCGCGCAGCTCGTCGGGCGTGAGCAGGCCGATGTGCGCCAAATCAAGCATCGCCACGTACCGTGACAGCCCCTCGGTGAACCACCACCCGCTCGCGCCCTCCCCCGGATGGTCCAGGACGACGAGCGAGCCGCCGATCCAGCGGCGCACGAGCTGCTGCGCCACCGAGAGCCGCAGCCCCGCGCTCCAAGGCTCGGACGGGCCGAGCTGCAGGAGGATCGACCGCCACCGCGGCGTCGTCGTGAACGACCCCAGAGGCCGCGTCTGCGCGACGAAGAGATAGCCGTACGGCAGCGGATCCTGCTCGGACTTGAGCAGCTCCCGGAGCGACGAGCGAATCTGCGCGATCTCCGCGACCGTCGGGCGCGGGTCGAAGGCCGTGTACCCGAGCCAGGCGCCCTCGTCGTGCCCCGCCGCGGGATCGTCGATGACCTCCACGCCGAGCGAGCCCGCCACGAAGCTCATGCCCCGGAGCGCCCACGGGGGGACGATGGTCCTCCTCGCCGCGCCCACCCCGACGCTCGACGCGACGCCCGACGCGCGCAAGGCCTCGCCGTCGATGCGGACGAGCGTGTTCTTCTGCGCGTCGATCTGCTCGGCGCCGACCGGCAGCGCGACGAGGCTCTCGCCGGCGCCGCGGAAGCGATCGTCGAGCACGAGCACGCCGAGCGGGTCGTCCGGCGCGTCGGCGCCCGCGAGGACCTCGTAGGCCACCGTCACCGGGCCCTTCGACGCCCGGTCGAGGCGCAGCTCGACGCCCGGTGAGCCCGCCGCGACCTGGACCCCGAGGTCGCCCGCCGCGTCGTGCCCCGTCGCGTGCACGACGTGGTCCGGCGCCCCGCGCGCGATCCTCCAGGTCGTCGGGCCTCCACCCGGGAGGGCGAAGGTGACCTCCACGTGGACCCGCGCCGGCGCCATGGCCGGCCGCAGCACCAGCGTCACGTCGGCCTCCGGCGCGGCCGGGGAGGGCGACCGGGTCGTCGTGGCGGGCGGCGCGATCGTCGGCGCCGGACCGGCCACCGTGGGACAGGGTGCCGCTGCGCCGCCGCACGCGACGAGTCCGAGGGAGCAGGCGCCGAGGAGGACGAGATGGCGTCTCACGGTGGAGGAAGATACACGACGCACACGGGACAGTTGGGAGCGCCTCGCCTAGGTACAGCGCGTCATGCGCGTTTGCGCCTGGCACCACGGGCAGCGCGCGACTAGATTCCCGGCGCAGCACGCCCCTGCTGAAGAAGGATGGGAGGCGACCCGATGGTCGACAAGGTCAAGAAAATCTGGCTCGACGGACAGCTCATCGACTGGGATGCGGCGAACGTCCACGTGATGACGCACTCCCTGCACTACGGCCTGGCGGCCTTCGAGGGCATCCGCGCGTACCAGCGCGCCGACGGCGGTACCTACGTCTTCCGCCTGCACGACCACGTCGACCGCCTCTTCGACTCCTGCAAGATGTGCCTCCTCAAGCCGGAGTACACGCGCGAGCAGGTCATCCGCGTCTGCGGCGAGCTCCTGCGCGTCAACGGGATGACGGAGGGCTACCTCCGCCCGATGGTCTACGTGGGCGAGGGCGCGATGGGCATCTACGCGCCGAACAACCCGGTCCGCACCGCGGTCATCGCGTGGAAGTGGGGCGCCTACCTGGGCGAGGAGGCACTCAAGAACGGCATCCGCGCCAAGATCAGCTCGTTCGCCCGGCACCACATCAACATCGGCCTCTCGAAGGCCAAGATGACCGGGCAGTACACGAACAGCGTCCTCGCCAAGCGCGAGGCCAAGCTGGGCGGGTACGACGAGGCCATCCTCCTCGACAGCAACGGGTACGTGAGCGAGGGCTCGGGTGAGAACATCTTCGCCGTCCGCAAGGGTGTCCTCCACACGCCGGACCTCTCCTGCTCCATTCTCGAGGGCATCACGCGCGACACGGTCATCACGCTCGCGCGCGAGCTGGGGATACCGGTCGTGGAGTGCCGCCTCACGCGCGACCAGCTCTGGCTGGCCGACGAGGTGTTCTTCACCGGCACCGCCGCCGAGGTGACGCCGGTGCGCGAGATCGACAACCGGACGGTCGGCGACGGCATCGTCGGTCCGCTCACGAAGCGCATCCAGCAGCGCTTCTTCGAGGTCGTCCGCGGCAGTGACACGTCTCACCCCGAGTGGCTGACCAAGGTGTGATTCGCGCGGGGGGGGTGTTTCTCCTTCTTGCGCTCGCGGCGTGCGGCGCGTCGACGCCCGCGGCCGTGCCGGCGCCGCCGAGGCCAGTGGCCGCGTCGTTCCCGGACGACCCTCGGCCGCTGCCGCACTATCACTCCGCGCGGATGGCGCTCACCTTGCCCCTCCCGGACGGGCGGGCGTGGCGCATCGACGACCACTCGACGGCGGAGCTCGTCGCGACGCACCCGCCCACGCGGTCGCGGGTCATGGTCACGACGTTCCGCACCGAGGGCCTCGTCGGGCGCTCCCAGTGCGAATATCTGGCGCGCCAGCGCGGGCTCGTTCCGGCCCTCGACGACGTGAAGCCGCTGGAGGACGTGACCGGCCTGACGCAGGAGAACTACGACACGCGCACGGTGGTCGCGGTCCTCGCCGGCGTGGGGCCCGATCAGCCCATCGTCGGGCACGTCATGGCCTTCGGAGGGTTTCTGCGGAAGTGCTTCGTCTTCGACTTCTCGACCGAGGTCGACGCCGCCTCCGACGAGCCCGTCCTCTCGTCCCGCCTCGCGTTCGCGCGGGCGCGCATCTTCGGGGGGCTCGCGCTCGACCCGTTCGCGGCGGTCAAGCGCGAGGAGCCGACGGGTCCGGCGGCGGCGCCCCCGGTCCAGTAGATGCGAATCCTCGCGGTCTGCCTCATCGCGCTGGGGTTCGGCTTCTTCGGCTCGATGCCGCTCGCGGGGCCCATCGCGGTCATGGTCTTCTCGCGCGGGGCGCGTCGGCAGTACGCCGAGGCGCTCCACATCGCGCTCGGCGCCGCGGTCGCCGAGGCGGTCTACGCGGGCGTCGCCTTCGGGAGCTTCACGTCGCTGCTCGCCAGCCACCCGCTCGTCGTCCCCGTCTCCCGCGGCGTCACCGCGGTCGTGCTCTCCGCGCTCGGCGTGCGCTTCGCCGCGTGGAAGCAGCACGAGCAGAAGGACCGGTACGAAAAGCGCCCCGGCACCTGGCTGGTCGGCTTCTCCCTCTCCGCCATCAACCCGACGCTGCTCGTCACGTGGAGCGCCGCGGTGGCCTTCCTCTACTCGAAGGGGCTCGGCGTCACCGCGCCCCTCGTCGCCGTGCCGTTCGGCCTGTGCGCGGGCGCCGGCATCGCCGGATGGTTCGCCATCCTCGTCGGCGTCTTACGGCACTTCGAGGGAAAGCTCCCCGGCGCCGTCCTCACCTGGACGATCCGCGTGCTCGGGGTCGCGCTCGTCGTCCTCGGCGTGTGGTCGGCGGTGCAGCTCGTCCAGTGGCTCGAGGGCGACCGCGGCACTCCCGGAGCGGGCCCGGTATCGCTATGCTGCGACCCGTGCAGTAGGGCGCCCAGCTCGACACCGAGGTCGCCATCGAGACCCCCGAGCACATCGTGTTCCGGCACCGCGTCGCCGGGCCGTCGCGGCGCTTCCTCGCGTACCTGCTCGATCTAGTCATCTGCTACACGGCGTTCACCGTCGTCGCGTTCATCGTGATGCTCGTCGTCATCGGCATGGCCGCCGCGACGAACGCCGCCGAGAGCGCCGTCGCGGCGGGCGTCGGGATCCTCCTCGTCGTCCTCTTCGGCATCCAGTGGGTCTACTTCGTCGTCCTCGAGGCGTGGCGCGGGAGGACGCCGGGCAAGGCCGCCCTCGGTCTCCGCGTCGTGTCGACGACGGGACGACCCATCGGCTTCCGCGCCGCCGCGCTCCGCAACGTGCTCCGCGCCGCGGATGCGCTGCCCCTCACGTACACCGCGGGGCTGCTGAGCATCGCCGGCCTCGCGTCGATGTCGACCACGCGCCGCTTCCAGCGCCTCGGCGACCTCGTGGCGGGCACCATCGTCATCATCCCCGAGCGCGCGTCGGTCGCCGCGCCGCTCATCCTCTGGCCGCCCGCGCAGCCGTACGAGCTCGCCCAGATGCCCGACGACGTGCGCCTCGACGCGGACGAGCGGCTCGCGATCGAGATGTTCCTCCGGCGCCGGGCCCGCCTCGGTCGCGCGCGCGAGCTCGAGCTGGCGACGATGATCGCCGGCCCGATCGCCGATCGCTTCGGCTTCCGCGGGCAGGACGCCTCGCGCACGCTGGCCCTGCTCTACGATCGCGCGGCCAACGCCGGGCGCATCGACGCCCCCGCGTCCTCGAGGACCCCCGGCTCATGGCGATAGTCTCCGCCCTCACCGAGCGCGCCTTCGCCAGCCGGCGCCAGCGCGACTGGGAGCACCTCGACTCGCTCGTCCGCACGGTGCAGACGCGCAACCTCCGCGCGCTCGCGCCCGAGCAGATCGCCCAGCTCTCGCCGCTCTACCGCGACGTCTGCGCCGACCTCTCCCGCGCCGAGGGGGCCCGGTACAGCGCGCCGCTCATCGACTACCTGCAGGGCCTCGCCGCCGCCGCCCACGCCGTCCTCTACGGCAGCACCCGCGGCCGCTGGAGCGTCACCGGCGGGCGGGGGTCGACGGTGCGCCTCTTCGTCGAGGCGTTCCCGCGCGCGGTGCGGCGGCACTGGGTGGCCATGCTGCTGGCGTTCCTCCTCTTCTTCGTCCCGTTCTTCGGCGGCCTCTTCGCCACGATGATCGACCCGGGGTTCGCCCTCCGCATCGTCCCCGAGGCCCAGCTCCGGCCCCTCGTCGACGCCTACAAGGAGGGCTTCTCCTCCGCGCGCGGCGCCGGTCTCGACACCGCGATGGCCGGCTTCTACGTGAACAACAACGTCGGCATCGCGCTCCGGTGCTTCGCCACCGGCCTCTTCTTCGGGCTCGGCTCGGCGTTCTATCTCGTCCAGAACGGCCTCGCGACCGGCGCCATCATGGGGTACGTCGCGTCCCACGGCGCGGGGGACAACATCCTCACGTTCATCGTGGGTCACGGCTCGCTCGAGCTCGGCGCCATCGTCCTCGCCGGCGGGGCGGGGCTCGCCCTCGGCTGGTCGATCGTCGCCCCCGGCGACCAGACGCGGATCGCGTCGCTGCAGACGACGGCCAAGAGCGTCGTCATCGTCGTCTTCGGGGCCGCGGTGATGCTCTTCATGGCCGCCGCGGTCGAGGGGTTCTGGTCCGCGTCGACCATGCCGGTCATCGTGAAGCGCGGGGTAGGCATCGCGATGTTCGTGATCGTGATGTCGTACATCCTCCTCGCCGGTCGCGGCTCGGATCAGGCGGCCGCCGCCGAGCGCGCCGAAGGGATCGACCGATGGACCTGATGCGCGCGCGCGTGGCGCTGCGCGAGCGGCCGCTGCTCGACACCTTCGATCTGGCGATCCGCTTCTGCGCGGCGCACGCCTGGGCCTACACGAAGCTGTCCCTGGTGGTGCTCGTCCCGGCCTTCGCCGTCTCCTACGCGGCGGCGCGCCTCGGCGGCTGGTGGCTCGGGTGGTCGACGACGGTCATCGTGACCGCGTTCGCGGGGTCGCCCTTCGTCGCGCTCGCTTCGCGCCTCGTCTTTGCCGACGCGGTGGGGACGCGCGAGGCGCTCGGGCTCGCGCTCCGGGCGGTTCCGCGCCTCATCGGCGTGCGCATCCTGCAGTCGATGGCCTTCGGCGCGAGCCTCATCATGCTGGGTCTCCCGTGGTTCTGGCTGGGGAGCATCATGCTCTTCGTCGTCGAGGTGCTCGTCCTCGAGCAGGGCACGGTCGGCGGTACGCTCGGCCGCGCGCAGCGCGTCGCCAACGCGCACTTCGCCGACGCGGTGCTCACGATGTTGCTCCTCGGCGCGGCGCCGGTCGCGGCGGCGATGCTGGCCGACGTGGCGGGGCGCGAGATCCTCCAGGGCCTCCTCGAGTTCAAGCCGCCGCCGTCGATGTTCAGCGCGGGTGGGAGCTGGCTCGCGCTCCTCGGCTGGTGGGCGACCATCCCCCTCCTGCAGACCGCGCGCTTCTTCGTCTACCTGGACATCCGCACGCGCACCGAGGGGTGGGACATCCAGACGCGCTTCGCGGCCATCGCGGCGCGCAGCGAGGCCGAGCGCGCCGAGGCGGCCGGGCTCGGCGCGGAGAAGGCGGTGAGGCGCCGCGCCGGGGCGACCGGGGCCGCCGTCGTGGGCGCGATGACGCTCCTGACGCTCCTCGCCGTGGCGCGGCCGGCGCACGCGGTGCTCGATCCCGCGCGGGCCCAGGCCGACGTCGACGCGGCGATGCACGACGGCGACTACCCGTTCTGCCGCGCGCCCCGGACGCCCATCTCGTCGCACGCGCGGCAGCTCTGCCCGCACGCCTCGGAGATCCCCGGGTGCGCCGGGTTCCTCAAGGAGTGCACCGCGGTCACGACGCCGCCCCCGCCGCCGCCCTCGTCGTCGCCCTCCTGGTCGTGGCCCTTCAAGGGCTCGCTGTCGGTGCCGGCCTTCTTCGGGACGGCGCTCCAGGTGCTCGTGTGGCTGCTCGTGGCGGCCCTCGTCATCGCGATCCTCGTCCCGATCGTCCGCGCGATCCTGCGCATCCGCCGGACGACCGATCCGACGAAGAAGGACGCGGCGAAGAAGCCCAGCGGCCCCGCGCAGGCCGAGGAGCCCGTCTCGGTGCTCCCGATGATGTCCGACGAGGAGGTGCTCCTCGCGCGCGGCGACGAGCTCGCGCGCGCGGGGCAGTACGCCGCCGCCCTGCAGCACTACCTCGCCGCCAGCCTGCGGGCCCTCGACAAGCGCGGGGCGGTGCGGATCGCGCGCGACCGGACGAACGGCGAGTACGTGCGCGGGTGCGCCGACCCGAACGCGAAGCCGGCGCTCCGGGACATCGTGCGCGAGGTGGACCGCGTCCAGTTCGGCGGGGAGGACGCGACGCCGGACGGCGCGACGCGGGCCGCGCAACGGGCGATGGCGATCGTGCGCGCGGTCCCGGTGATGATGCTCGCGCTCGTGCTGATGCTCGCGACCGGCTGCGGGGGCGGCGCCGGCGGCAGCTCGACGGTGCCTCGCGCCGGGGACGACCCGGCGGGCGGGGAGCTCTTCCGCGACGTGCTGAAGCGGCAGGGGGTCGACGTCGGGTCGCTCGAGACGTCGCTCGCGTCGCTGGTCATCCCGAAGCCGGGCGAGCGCCCGCCGGCGGTGCTGGTGGACCTGACGCGCACGTCGCTCGACGACGACACGCGCGATCACCTCGTCGAGTGGGTCGACGGAGGGGGCGTGCTGATCCTCGTCGGCGAGCCGTACGCGTGGCCGAAGGCGTTCGGCGCCGCGAGCGCGGTGTCGACGTCGTCGCCGTACAAGGTCACGGTGAAGCGCCTCCTCGCGCGGAGCCCCGGCAGCGCGGGGGACGACGACGATGACGACGAGGAGGCGCTCTCGGAGGGGACGATCTACGCGCGCGGGACGGAGCGCGGCGTCCTCACGGAGGGGACGGCGGTGGGCTTCAGCGGGACGACGGAGCGGGTGGCCACGTTCGACGACGGGCTGACATATGCGGCGGTGCTGCGCCACGGCAAGGGCTTCGTGCTGGGCATCGCGACGAACGAGCTGATGAAGAACGCGGCGCTCGCGCACCCCGGGAATGCCGCGGCGATGGTGGCGATCCTGTCGAACGCGGATCGCCTCGAGCTGCGCATCGCGGACCCGGAGGACGGGGTGTCGCCGCCGTCGACGCCGATCGGGGCGTTGCTGCGGGCGGGGCTCGGCCTGGGGCTGGGGCACGCCCTCCTGGCGGTGCTGGTCCTCTTCGTCGCGGTGGGGTACCGCCTCGCGCGTCCCCGGCCGGCGATGCCGCCGCGGCGCCGCGCGTTCGCCGAGCACGTCGAGGCGGTGGGCTCGCTCTACGCGCGCACCCGCAACGCCCCGCACGCACTGACGGCGTACGCCCGCTTTGCGGACGAGCGGCTGCGCGCGCGCATGCCGCGAGGCACGGGGGACGTGGCGGCGTTCCTCGCGTCGCGGGGGAGCATGCCGCTCGACGTGTGCCAGCGCCTCTGGGCGCGCGCGCTGCAGGCGAAGGCGGGCGCCCCGCCGCTGGGCGACGAGCTGGCGGTGCTGCGGGAGCTGACCGCCGTGTACGCAGCGGCGATGGCGCAGGGCGACGGCTACGGGCAACG
Organism: Polyangiaceae bacterium; assembly: GCA_050012715.1. Taxonomy (GTDB): domain Bacteria; phylum Myxococcota_A; class Polyangia; order Polyangiales; family Polyangiaceae; genus Palsa-1150. The sequence goes on along the minus strand of JBEKGQ010000023.1, from coordinate 9,857 downwards.
ATGACGGCGGGGACGGGACCACCAGGAGAGACGAATTGGACGCGAACCTTTTTCAGCAGACGTTCGACCGCATCAAGCAGCAGATGGCGCGCGTCGTCGTGGGTCAGCAGGAGCTCGTCGAGGGCGTGCTCGTCGCCGCGATCGCGAAGGGGCACGTGCTCGTCGAGGGCGCGCCGGGGCTCGGGAAGACGCTGGTGGCGCGGACGTTCGCGATGGTGAGCGGGTGCGCGTTCAAGCGCATCCAGTTCACGCCGGACTTGATGCCGAGCGACATCACGGGCTCGAGCGTCTACAGCCGCGAGACGGGGAAGTTCACGTTCGTCCCGGGGCCTATTTTCGCGCAGTTCCTGCTGGCCGACGAGATCAACCGCGCCCCGGCGAAGACGCAGAGCGCGCTGCTCGAGGCGATGCAGGACCATCAGGTGACGGTCGACGGGGTGTCGCGCCCGCTGCCGGCGCCGTTCGTGGTGGTCGCGACGCAGAACCCGGTGGAGTCGCAAGGGACGTACCCGCTGCCGGAGGCGCAGCTCGACCGCTTCATCTTCAAGCTGACGGTGGGCGACCCGCCGCCGGAGATCGAGCGGACGATCGTGCGGCACCACGCGGACGGGTTCGACCCGACGGATCTGTCGTCGCTGCAGGCGGTGACGTCGCCGGAGGAGCTGGTGGCGATGCAGCAGCTGGCGAAGGGGGTGCACGTGGACGACGCGGTGATCGCGTACATCGTGGAGCTCGTGAGGCGGACGCGGGACGACAAGGCGATCGAGCTCGGCGCGAGCCCGCGGGCGAGCATCGCGCTGCTCAAGTCGGCCCAGGTCATCGCGGCGAGCGAGGGGCGGACCTTTCTGACCCCGGACGACGTGAAGCCCATGGTGGCGGCGGTGCTGCGGCACCGGGTCATGCTGCACCCCGATGCGCAGTTGCAGGGGGTGTCGGCGGACGAGCGGATCGAGGAGATATTGCGGGCGGTGCCGGTGCCGCGGCTCGCTGCGTGAGGGGGGGGCCAGGGAGGCCCTGGGGCTAACGCCCGCCGTCATCGCGCCGGGTCGAAGCGCAGACGCCACACCCGCCCACGCCTGGGCTTCGACCCGACACGACGACGGCGGGCTTTGACGACGGTCGGGGCAGCTTCACCGACGGGCGAGGAAGCTTCGCCGACGCGCGGGGAAGCCTCACCGACGCGCGCGACGAAACCTCACCGATGCGTGAGCCCTACTCGAACACCACCTCGACCTCGTCGAGGTCGACGTGCTCCTCGAGGCGCGGCGGGATGGCGCGGAACAGTCGCTCGATCTCCGCCGCCCACTGGCGGCCGTCCTCGCCGGGCGGCTCGAGGTCGCCGGCGATCCGCGCCAGCTCCGCCTTGCGCGCAGCCGAGAAGCCCATCAGGGACGCGGCCCGGTCGAGGAGCTCCTCTTCCTTCGGGTCGACGTCCTCGTCGACGCCGGCCATCCACGCCGCGGCGACGTACACGAAGGCCCGCTCCTTCGCCGACAGCGTGTCGAAGAGGATCTGCTCCACCGGCACCGGCTTCTGCAGCACGTCGTTCACCCGGTCGCGCAGCTCCTTCGACAGGTTGAGCACGCCCGCGGCCGCAAGCACGCCGGCGCGCTCGCTGTCCTCGAGCCGTCCGTCCGCCCACGCCATGGCGACGAGCATCGCGAGCGTCTCGACGCACGCCTGAACCGAGATGGTGAGCCTTCGCATGGGGCGCGAGGATAGCCGCGCCCCCGCTCACATGACTACGCCGATCCTCAGCAGGTCGACCGTCGGGATGACGCTCTGGCTGAGCGTGTGCGACAGATCGGCGGCGCCCGACGGCGGCGTCACGCCCGCCGGCAAGTTGCTCGTCGTCGACGTCAGCACGGGGATCTGCACGCCGGCGTCGATGCCGATCGCCAGCGCGTGCCAGTTCCACAGGAAGCCGAGGCGCGGGTTGAGGAACGTGGTGTCGGCGGTGTTGCCGCCGGTCGCGGTGATGCCCGACACGGTGACCGTGGCGCTCTCGGCCAGGTGCTGCTTGCCCGCGCGGAGACCCACGAAGAAGCCGTTGCGCATGGGGAAGACCCGCAGGTCCGCGGCGAGCGCCCAGAGGCTCGTCTCGACGCCCGAGAAGTCCGTCGTCGGCAGCGCGCTGTACTCGCCGCCGAGCAGGATGAGCTTGTCGAACTGGAGCACGCCCTCGATCGCCAGAGGGCGCGGGAAGCCGACGCCGCCGAGCACGCCGACGTGGACGGTGCTGTCGTGCCTCGACGCATCCGTGTCCTTCGGGGGCGGCGGCTCGTCCTTCCGAGGCGGAGAGTCCGCCACCTCTTCGCCCTGCGCGTGGGCGGAGGGGCTGACGACGAGCGAGGCGAGCGCGAGCAGGCTCGCGCCGAGGAACGACGGGTACTTCACAGGGGTCACCTCTTCAGGGAAGGGTGGGAATGGCGGGTGGCTGCTTGGTTCGATGCGGTCACCGCGAGGGGAATTCATCTATGCGATGGCCGTGCCCGTGCGATTCCGTGATCGCCCCGCGCGACGTGGCGCGTCAGCTCCCCGACTCCGTTGGAGAAACCCGCGGGTGGCGTCCTCATCGCCGTTGGCGGAATGCGACGCATGGACCTCCGCCGACCAGGGGGAGAGGACAGGAGCCCTCAACGCACCTAGGATGCGCGCGCCATGATGCGAAGCGCTCTCCTCCTGACGACCCTCGCCGCCTTCACTGCCTTCACCGCTGCCTGCGGCGAGTCCGTGCCTCCTCCCGCACCGCCGCCGCCGCCGCCGCCGACTTCGGCGCCCGTCGTCACCGCCGCGCCCGCCCCGCTCGCGCCGAAGATGAGCCGCGCCGACTTCAACCGCTTCGCCTTGCGCTTGAACGCGCCTCTCTTCTGGGCCGCCGACGCCAACGGCGACGGCGTGCCGAATCGCGACGAGGTGAAGACTCTCCTCTTCTACCCCTCGTCCGGCAGCGTCGACGTCGACCGGACCATCGCGGCCATCCTCGCCTTCGATGCGAGTGCGCCCATGCCGAGCAACCTGTCCGCCGACGAGGTCGCCCGCCGTAAGCTCGTGAACGACGACCTCGACCAGGGCGCGCCGAGCCTCCTCTACACGGACCTTCGCGGTGCGTCGGCGGCCGACAAGGCGCTCGTGCAGCACATGCTCGTCGCGGCCAAGGCGCTCGACGACATCTACGCCACCGTCAAGGGCGCGCCCCCGCTCGCCTCGCGCGTCCCGGCGGACGACGTCGCGAGCCAGAGCCTCTTCCGCCGCGACTGGGGCCCCGCCTGCGCGGGCGCCAAGACGCCGAAGGACTCGGCGTGCTCGGCCATCCCCGGGGGCGCCCGGGCGATCAGCGACAGCTACCCGGCGGCGATGCAGGCCGACAAGGACTTCTGCGCGACGCTCCAGAAGCGGCCCGACGCGAAGGAGGCCATGGCCGATCACTTCTCGGTGGTGCGCGAGAAGGACGGCAAGCTCGTGAACGTGCCCTACACGAAGGCGTACGCGGGCCCGATGAGCGCCATCGCGGCGGAGCTGCGCGCGGCGGCGGCCGACGAGACGGAGCCCGGCGAGGCCACCCTCAAGGCGTACCTAGAGGCCGCCGCGAAGAGCTTCACGACGAACGACTGGGGCCCCGCCGACGAGGCGTGGTCGCGCATGAACGCGCAGAGCTCGCGCTGGTACCTGCGCGTGGCGCCGGACGAGGTGCTCGCGGACCCGTGCAACGTGAAGGCGCAGTTCCATCTCAATCTCGCGCGCATCGACCAGGGCTCGGTGCGCTGGCAGAGCAAGCTGACGCCGCTCGAGCAGGACATGGAGGCCGCGGTCGCGGGCCTCATCGGCGCGCCCTACGTGAAGCGAAGGGTGACCTTCCACCTGCCGGACTTCATCCAGGTCGTGCTCAACGCGGGGGACGACCGGCAGCCCATGGGCGCGGTCGCGGGCGAGAGCCTCCCCAACTGGGGCAAGGTCGAGACGCAGGGCCGCGGGCGCACGGTGGCGATGACGAACATCGGCACGGATCCCGACGGGCGGGCGGTGTCGCGCAGGCGCGTCGAGTCGCTCTTCGACGCGGCCAGCGCGGCCACATACAGCGACGCGGACGAGCCGTCGCTCATCGGGACGATCCTGCACGAGGCGACGCACAACCTCGGGCCGACGTACACGTACGTCTTCCACGGCAAGAAGTACGTCGCGGCCTTCGGCGGACCGACGGCGGCGATGCTCGAGGAGCTGAAGGCCGAGACGGGCGCGATGTACTTCCTCGACTGGATGGGAAAGAAGGGGGTCGTCTCGCCGGAGCTCGCGCGCCAGGCGTACGCGGCGTGGCTGGCGTGGTGCCTGCGGCACATCTCGACCGGGGTGCGCTCGGGGTCGGACGACCAGTCGTACTCGCAGCTCGCGGCGATCCAGGTGGGGTTCCTCCTCGACGAGGGAGCCCTCGTGTTCGACCCGGCGGCGCCCGCGGCCAACGGCACGGACCGGGGGGCGTTCGCGATGAAGCTCGAGAAGCTGCCGGCGGCGTTCGAGAAGCTCCTGAAGGTCGTCGCGACGATCAAGGCGACGAACGACAAGGCGGGCGCCGACGTGCTCATCGCGAAGTACGTCGACGGGACGGTCGTGCCGCAGAGCCTCATCGCCGAGCGCGAGCTGCGCTACCCGCAGACGAGCTACGTCTACGGCATCGACCGGTAGCCCCCGGCCGTGGAGACCCGCCGCGCGCCCGTCTCGTGGGTGGTCGACCGCGACCACTACGAGCACGTCACGCTGGCCATCGCCCGCGCCCGCACCTCGGTGTGGATCGCGACCGCGAACGTGAAGCAGCTCATGACCGAGGCCCCCATCGGCACGCGAGACCGGGCCCGCGGGCGGTACATGCCCATCCTCGATACGCTGCAGTCGCTCTGCGATCGCGGCGTATCCGTGCGGATCCTCCACGCGACGCCGCCGTCGGGCCCCTTCCGCCAGGAGCTGGCCGGGCGAACCGACCGGCTGAAACGGCCGCGCTTCGAGATGCGCCTCTGCCCGCGCGTCCACATGAAGATGATCGCCATCGACGGCGCGCTGCTCTACCTCGGCAGCGCGAACTTCACCGGGGCGGGCCTCGGCGCGAAGGGAGACGGACGCCGCAACTTCGAGCTGGGCGTCGTGACCGACGACGAGTGGATGCTCGACCAGGCGCAGGCCCGGTTCGAGGCCATCTGGCGCGGCGGAGAGTGCGGCGCGTGCAAGCTCCGGCGCGAGTGTCCGGGGCCGCTCGACCGGATCGGCGTGGTACGGTAACGCTCTCCCGCGGATGGTGCCGACCCGTCGCTTCGCCTTCTTCGCGATGCTCGCCGCGGCGCTCGCCGTCGTGGCCGGCTACGCGAACGAAGCGCGGCCGGCGATGCTGGTGCTCGACGGGGTCCTCGTGCTGGGGTTCCTGGTCGACGTCCTCTTCGCGCTCGGGCGGCGCATCGACGTCGATCGCCAGGCGGCCGCCATCTTCTCGGTGGGGCGACCGAACCTCGTCACGCTGCACCTGCGCAACCGCGGCTGGCGGCCGCTCCGGGGCCGGATCGCCGACGACCCGCTCGACGCGTGCGAGGCGGCGGGCAACCCGGGGACGTTCGAGGTCGGCTCGCACGACGCCACGACCGTGCGCTACGAGGTGACCCCGTCGAGCCGCGGGCGGCGGCACTTCGGCGCGGTCACGGTGCGCTACGCGTCGCCGCTCGGCCTGATGGCGCGGCAGGAGCGCGTGGAGCGGCCGGCGGACGTCGACGTCTACCCCGACGTGCACGCGGCGCGCGCCCTCGAGCTCCTCCGCCGGCAGGGGCGGCAGGACGCGCGCCTCGGGAGCCTGCGGGTGCGCGGCGGCGACACCGAGTTCGAGCGGCTGCGGCCCTACCAGGTGGGCGACGAGATCCGCCACGTCGACTGGCGGTCGAGCGCGCGACGGGACGACCTCACGGTGCGGCAGTTCCAGGCCGAGTCGAACCAGAACGTGGTCTTCGCGCTCGACGTTGGGCGGAGCATGCGCGGCGACACCGGCGGGCTGACCGCGGTGGACCACGCGCTCAATGCCGCGCTCCTGACCGCCGACGTGGCGCTCCGCGGGGGCGACAAGGCCGGGCTCATGGTGTTCGACGAGACGCCGCGCCGCTTCGTGCCGCCGACCGGCGGGCGCGCGGGCGGGCGCAAGCTGACACGCGCGGTGTACGACCTCGAGGCGGGGCTCGGCGCGACCGACTACGGGGCCGCGATGGCGTTCCTGCGGGCGCAGGTGCGCGTGCGGTCGCTGTTCATCGTGTTCACGAACCTGCTCGAGCCGCGCTCGGCGAAGGAGCTGGCGGCGTCGGTGAAGGGCCTCCTCCCGCGGCACCTGCCGCTCTGCGTGCTCCTGCGCGACACCGACGTGGAGACGCTCGCGACGGCGCCGTCGGAGACGGTGGAAGACCTCTACGTGCGCGCCGCGGCCGCCGAGTCGCTGGCGTGGCGCGACTCGCTCATCCGCGGCCTCCGCAACGCGGGCGTGCTGGTGCTCGACGCGAAGCCGGGGGACCTGACGCCGGAGCTCGTGAGGGGCTACCTCGAGGTGAAGGCGCGACGCCTGCTGTGATCGAGGCCGCGCCCGGCCCTCCCCCGCTCGCGCAGGGGAGGGCGAAGCCAGCTCAGGACTGATGAAGGTACATGCACACCGCCTGCGCGCCGGTGTTCGGCTGCTCCGACTTGCCCCAGAGGTAGTAGGTACCGCCGAGGTTCAGGATCTCGATCTCCTCGCCGCCGCCGCGGAACCCGCCCTGGACCTCGCTGAGCGCGCACACGATGTCGCTCGCCGACCCGAGCTCCACGGGGGCGTCGCCGGTTTTCCAGGTGTAGATGCCCGAGAAGTCGATGTTGTGCGACAGCTTGAGGCCGACGCACAGCCCGCCGGCCGTCATGTAGCTGCCCGGGTTGTCCTCGTAGTCGTTGAGCACCCAGTCGGTGCCGTTCCAGGTGATCTGCATCCACGAGTTGCCGTCGAAGTCGCCGCTGATGTAGCCCAGCGAGCAGAAGTTGACGCCGTTCCAGAGCGTGGCGCTCCCGGGGTAGTACGTCGAGCCGCACGCACCGATCCCGCAGCCGTTGCCGCCGTAGGCCGTCGCGTACCACTCCTCGGTGCCGTAGCCGTACCCGCCGAGGTCGGACCAGGCCTGGCAGAGCGCGTACCCGGTCACGCTGTTCTGCTGCGACGCGCCCGTGAGCACCCAGTAGCCGTTGTCGAGCTCGATGTGGACGTTCTCGCCGGTGCCCTGGAAGTCACCGCCCACGCCGGTGATGAAGCACATGCCCTCGGTGACGGGCCACATGACCGTCACGTGCCCGAGGTTCTGGTCCCACTCGTACGTCGCCGTGGTGAGCGGCGCGCTCGTCTGCTCCGTCTTCTCCCCGACGGCCGGCGCGGCGCCGGGGGCCGACGCGTCCGCGGCGCAGGCCGTCAGGGGCACGGCCAGGGCCAGAAGCAAGAAGGACAGCTTGGTGGATCTCGATTCGAACATTTCGTCAGACCTCCCGGTGGCGCTCGCCGTACGCGAGCGAGCACGCGAGCGAGCACGCGACAGTGCGTGCCCTCCGCTCGCGCTCACGACGGGGATTGCCGTGGCGCGCGCGTTCCGTCGGCGGCGCCGCGCGTCGTCGGTTCGTTTCAGGAATCGCGCGCCTGAAATGAGGACGAATCGCGCTCGCCTGCAAACGCCAATGGCCGCCGCTGCCACGCACAACCGCGTCGGCCACGCGCGCCCCCCGAACGGACGACGGGCGCCCGGCGACCGGCTATCGTGGGCCGCGGTGGACTCCGCCGAACGCCCGCTGGGCGCCGCGCACGTGGCCTCCGTCGCGATCGGCGCGATGGTCGGCGTGGGGATCTTCTTCACGCCGGCGACGCTCGCCCGCGCCGTGCCGAGCCCGGCGTGGGTCCTGGGGCTCTGGGTCCTCGGCGGTGCGGCGTCGCTCGCGGGGGCGCTCGTCTTCGCAGACCTCGCGGTGCGATGGCCGCGAGCCGGGGGGCTCTACGTCTTCCTGCGCGAGGGCTTCGGTGGCCGTGCCGGGGACGCGCTGTCGTTTCTCTACGGGTGGCTCCAGCTGCTCGTGGTCCAGCCCGGCGCGATGGCGGTCATCGCGGTCGTCCTCGTCGAGCACGTGGTCCTCCTCACGGGCCCCGTGCCGGCGGTCGCGCGGACGCTGGGGGCGTGCGTGGCCATCGCGGCGTTCACGGCGGCGAACCTGCTGGGGCTGCGCACGGGCGGTCGCATCCAGATCGGGATGGCGTCGATGAAGCTCGGGGCGCTCGCGCTGCTCGTCGCCGTCGGCGTCGTGTGGGGGCACGGCTCCCGGGTGCTCGCCCAGCCGGCCACGACGGCGCTGACGGCGCGGGCCGGCGGCTGGTCGTCGTGGCTCCTCTTCGGGATGATCCCGGTGCTCTTCACGTTCGGCGGCGCGTACCACGCCACCTTCATCGCCGGGTCCGTGCGCGATCCGGCGCGCTCGCTCCCGCGGGGGATCATCGCCGGCATCGGCGCCGTGCTCGTCGCCTACGTCGGCGCGAACGTCGCGTACCTCGCCCTGCTCGGGCAGGACGGGCTCGCGTCGACCGACAGCCCGGGGGCCGATGCGATCGGCGTTGCCCTGGGCCCGGCCGCCGCGAAGGTCGTGGCGGTGGCGATCGTCGTCTCGGCCGCGGGCATCCTCAACACGGTGTCGCTGGGCTTCCCGTTCGTGGTGTACGCGATGGCGAAGGACGGCCTCTTCTTCGCGCGCGCCGGGCGCCTCGATCCGCGCACCGGGCGTCCGGCGTTCGCGGTCGCGCTGCAGGGAGCCCTCGCGTGCGTGGCGGTCCTCGTCGGCTCGTCGCGCATCGACGTGCTCCTCACCGGGATCGCGTTCGCGGACGCGACGTTCACCGCGGCCATCGCCGTCGTTCACCTGCGGGGGCGGGCCGCGTCGAAGTACGCGCCGACCGCGGTCGTGCTCGCGTTCCTCGTGATCGAGGTCGGCGTGGCGATCGGGTGCCTCGTGCGCGCGCCCGGGGAGTCGGCCTACGGCGTCTTCGCGCTCGTGGCCGGCGCGGTGGTCTGGCTCGTCTGGAGGCGGCGGTGACGTTGCGCTCCGACGAAGGCCGCCTCGAGCTCCCCGGCGGAGAAGCCCTGGAGGTCTCGACCCGGGGCCCCGGCGCGACCGTCCGGTGGGTCGGCGATGCGCTCGAGCTCGCCGCCGTTCCTTCCGGCGACGCCCCGGACGACACGATCGAGCTCGTCGTTCGCCACCGGATGGTGCGCCCGCGGCACGTCTGGGTGCCGCACCTGACCCCCGAGCCCGGGAACGTCGTCGGCGACGCCGTGTTCCGTGCGCCGGCCATCGTGCTCGCCGACGAGACCGTCGCGCTCGCGCTCATCCCGGATCTCGACGACGTCGCGGCGGCCGACGGCTGGCGTGCCTGGGCCGACTACGATCACCCCGCGTCGACCGTCACGCTCGCCGCGGGGGCATACCGCGTCGACGGTCACGTGTTCTTCACGAGGGAGCCGGCGAGGCTACCGGCCGGGCGGCCCGTCCGGCTGCGCCTTCACGTCGTCGCGAGCACGCGCCCCGAGGATCTGGAGAACCCCTACGGCATGGCGGCGCGCTGGCTGTGGGAGCGCTGGGGGCGCCCCGGCCACGAGCGCGCCGGCACCCCGCCGGTGGCGCGGCTCGTGGACCACGTCGTGCGCTGGGCCTTCTCGCGCGAAGGATGGGCGGACAGCGTGTGGCAGCCGGTGGAGCTCGACGACGGCACGAAGGCGGGCGCGCCGGTGTTCATCGTGGACGTGACGCGGCATCCGTCGGTCCCGCCGGCGCAGCGCCGGTGGCGCGAG
>JBEKGQ010000022.1:0-20607 GCA_050012715.1 Polyangiaceae bacterium | reverse complement strand
ACGTCTCGCCCGAGCCTAACCCACCCGCGCCGCCCATCCAGTGGCCGCGCGGCTCTCTGGATAGGCTTTTCGCCCCCGCTGGGCTAGTACGACCGTCCCATGGTCGACCCGGCAACCCTTCGCGCCGCGCTCCCGCGGTGCCTCGATCACACCGATTTCACGGCTCTCGGCGAGAAGTACGAGGGCAAGGTCCGCGACAACTACACGACGCGTGACGGGCGCCGCTACATCGTCACCACCGATCGCATCAGCGCGTTCGATCGGGTGCTCGGCACCGTGCCCTTCAAGGGCCAGGTGCTGAACGGCATGGCGGCCTGGTGGTTCGAGCAGACGAAGAGCCTCGCGCCGAACCACATGCTGGGCACGCCGGATCCCACTGTCCTCGAGTGCGTCGAGTGCACGCCGATCCTGGTCGAGATGGTCGTCCGCGCGTACGCGACGGGCACCACGTCGACGAGCCTCTGGACGAACTACGAGAAGGGCGTGCGGAACTTCTGCGGGCACGTCCTCCCCGAGGGCCTCACGAAGCACCAGAAGCTGCCTCACGCGATCCTGACGCCGACGACGAAGGCGCCCAAGGGCGAGCACGACGTGTCCGGATCGCGCGAGGAGATCCTCGCCACCGGGAAGGTCACCGCCAGGGACTTCGACGAGGCGGCCGCGATCGCGATGCCGCTCTTCGCCGCCGGCCAGCGCATCGCCGCGGAGCGGGGGCTCATCCTGGTCGACACGAAGTACGAGTTCGGCCGCACGAAGGACGGCAAGCTCGTCGTCATCGACGAGATCCACACCCCGGACTCGTCGCGGTTCTGGCAGGAGAAGACGTACGCCGAGCGCATCGCCGCCGGGCAGGATCCCGATCCGCTCGACAAGGACTTCGTGCGTCGCTGGTTCATCGCGCAGGGCTACAAGGGCGACGGCACGCCCCCGGCGATGACGGACGACGTGCGCGTCGGGGCGGCGGAGCGCTACATCGCGGCCTACGAGCAGATCACGGGGCGCACGTTCGTGCCCGACCGCGAGCCGCCGTTGCCGCGCATCCGGAAGAACCTCGGGCTGCCGGCGGTAGGAGGCTGACTTGAGAGCGACGGTGCTGGTGCGGCTGAAGACCGAGGTGCTCGACGTCCAGGGGGACGCGGTGCGCCGCGCCCTGGGGAAGCTCGGCTTCGAGGGCGTGAAGGACGTGCGGGTGGGCAAGGTCATCGAGATCGAGATCGACGAGGCCCACGCGAAGGCGCCCGACCTGAAGGAGCGCCTCCAGAAGATGGCCGACGAGATGCTCGCGAACCCGGTCATCGAGGACTACGAGGTGCGCGTGTAGGGGCAGCCCGGGGCGGGGACCTCCGGTCCACCGACTGGACCCGCGCGGGTCCAGCCCGAAGGCGCGCGTGGGCAGGGGAATGCAGGGAGCTTGCCCTGGCACGGGGCTGGCGAGAGGCTGAGGAAGGCCCGCCCGTCCTTCCTTCTCATGGCCACCTGCCCCGTCTGCCGCGTCCACTACCCCGACGACGTCGCTCACTGCACGAGCGACGGCGAGAGGCTGCTGCCCGACGAGGCGTTCAGCGGCGCGGACGTGGACCTCGCGGCCGGCGCGATGGTGGGCGAGTTCCGCATCGAGTCGCGCATCGGCCAGGGCGCGTTCGGCACCGTCTACAAGGCGACCCACCCCGTCATCGGCAAGGCCGCGGCGGTGAAGGTCCTCTCCCGGCAGTGGTCGAGCAACCCGCAGATGGTCTCGCGGTTCATCGCCGAGGCGCGCGCGGTCAACCAGATCCGCCACAAGAACATCATCGACATCTTCGCCTTCGGGGTGCTGCCGGACGGCCGCCAGTACTACGTGATGGAGCTCCTCGACGGGATGCCGTTCGATCACTTCATCCGCGAGCGGGGACGCGTGCCGCCCGAGACCGCGCTCGGCATCCTGCGGCAGGTGGCCCGCGCCCTCGACGCCGCCCACGCGCAGGGCATCGTCCACCGCGACCTCAAGCCCGAGAACGTGTACCTGGTCTTCGACGAGGACGAGGGCGTGTTCCCCAAGCTCCTCGACTTCGGCATCGCGAAGCTCCTCGGCGAGGAGACCACCGCGCACCAGACCCGCCCGGGCACGCCGATGGGGACGCCGAGCTACATGTCGCCGGAGCAGTGCCGCGGCAAGGTGGTCGACCACCGCACCGACGTGTATTCGCTCGGCGTGATGACCCACGAGGTGCTGGCGGGGCGCCCGCCGTTCGACGGGGACTCGGTCATGGAGGTGCTCGTGAAGCACATGTCCGTGGCGGCGCCGCGGATGACCGCGCACGCCCCGGAGCTGCCGGCGGCGCTCGACGAGCCGGTGCTCCAGATGCTCGCGAAGGAGCCGGAGGAGCGCCCGTCGTCCGCGGGGCTGGCGATCGAGGCGCTCTCGGCGGCGGCGCGAGAGGCCGGCCTCGCGGTGGGATCGTCGGCGGGCGCGCACGTCCCGTCGCGGCCGGTGGCGCGACTCAGCGCGCCGGAACGCGCGCAGCTGGCGCGGGCCGAGACCCTGGTCGGCGGCGCGGGGGAGGCGGGGCGAACCTTCATGCCGGCGGAGCGCGACGTCGGGAGCCGCCCGCGGCGGCGCGCGCTGCTCGTCGCGGTCGTGGCGGCGGTGAGCGTCCTCGCCGGCGCCGCGGCGGTGGTCCTCGTGGCGCAGTCGCATGCGCCCGTGTCCGCGTCCGCGGCTGTGTCCGCGTCCGCGCCCGCGCCTGCGTCCGCGTCTGCGCCCGCGCCCGCGTCCGCGTCCGCGTCTGCGTCCGCGCTCTCGCCGAGCGTCGCGGTGACGGTGGAGTCGAACGTCGCGGGGGCGTCGGTGTGGCTCGGCGGGAAGCGCCTCGGCGACGCGTCGGGCCCGCTCGCGCTGCCCCGCGGGGATCAGGGGGTGACCCTCGTCGTGAAGGCGGACGGCTACGCGCCGTCGAGCGTCGACGTCGTGCCGACGGGGGACGTCGTGGTGGCGGTGAAGCTCGTGAAGCTGGCGGCGGCGCCGAGCGGCAGCACGCGCCGCGTGAGCAAGGACCTCGAGAACCCCTTCTGACGCGCCATGCACGCCAAGACCGTCCTCGCGCGCCTCCTTCTCCTGGCTCCCCTGGGCGTCCTCCTCGCCGACTGCAGCACGCTGCCGGCGATCCAGGCCGACGTCTGCGGCAACGCCGTCGTCGATCCGGGCGAGGACTGCGACACGTTCCCCGTCGGGCCCGGGACGAGCTGCCGTCCGCCCGGGTCCGTCGGGCAGTGCCGCCTCGACTGCACCGTGGGGACCGGCGACGTGTGCCCCTCGGGCTGGGGATGCGGCGTGGACGGGATCTGCCGCGAGCCGAGCGGCACGTTCACGCGCCAGAGCCAGATCGTCGCCGCCGACGCGTGGCGGGTCATGACCGGCGACTTCGACGGCGATGGCCTGTCCGACGTCCTCGCGCGCGCCGCCATCGACACCGGCGGCTACTCCAACGTGCGCATCGAGTACTACGAGCCGGGTCCCGACCTCACGATCACGCTCGCCGACACGCTCGTCCTCGCCCCCAGCATCGCGTCGCCCATCATCGACGACTTCAACCAGGACGGCCTCTCGGACCTCGCCTTCATCGCGGGCGGGGTCGACGTGATGCTCGGGCAGTCCGACCGCACCCTGGCGCCGGTCGCGTACCCCGCCTTCACGGACCTCGACACGACCGTCGCGCTGGGGAGCCTCCACGAATACGGCCCGGCGCCCGCCGACGTGCTCCTCATCTTCGCGCAGACCCCGCAGGGCATCGTCGTGCAGACCGGCGTGACGTCCCCCGCGACGTCGATCTTCTCGCCCACCCAGGGCCCCGCGGACCTCGCCGGGGACCTCGTGACCGCGCGGTTCATCGAGAACACCGCCACCGAGGCGTGCGATCAGCTCGCGATGGCCTTCGCCGGTGAGGACGGGGCGGACGTCTATTCGCCGTGCGCGTTCCAGAACGGCAAGGTCGTCCCCAACGTGGCCGGCCCGATCGCCCACGTGCGCTTGCCCGCGGCGCACGTCGTCGACGCGGGGGTCCGGGTGGGCGACATCGACGGCGACGGGCACCTCGATCTGCTCATCGGCGCGGTCGCCAACACGTTCGTCGCGTTCGGCGACGGCACGGGCGGCTTCCACGACGCGACGGGTGTCTCCGATCAGGCGAGCGTCTTCGACATCGACTTCGGCGAGGTCCCCGTCGCGCCGCCGCGGCTGCCGCTGGCCGTGGGGGACCTGAACGGCGACGGCAAGGCCGATCTGGTGACCCCCACCGCGATCTTCATCAGCGCGGGACCGACGGGCACGTTCGTCGAGACGGCCACGAAGACCACCGGCGCGTGGACCGACGCGCGCATCGCCGACCTCAACGGGGACGGGCTCCCCGACGTCGTCGCTTCGTCGAACGACGCGCTCGACGCCGCCTTCTACGTCGGCACGGGCACGACCGCGATGAACCCGTTCACGATCGCCACGACGGGAGAGGTCTCCGCGCTCGCGGTGGGCGACTTCGACGGCGACCGCGTCGACGACGTGATGCTCGCCCAGGTCTCGGCCGACCCGACGCTGCCGGACGAGGTGACGATCGCGTGGGGCCAGGCCTACGCGCCGCCGCAGGCGCCGGTGGCGGTGGGTCAGTTCGCCACCGTCGCCCAGGCCATCGCGCTCCCGGAGACGACGACGAGCACGGTGTCGAGCCTCGTGATCCTCGCCCACCCGGCAGGGGCGCCCACGACCGCGCTGGTCTCGCTACTCCTCGGCAGCGGCGACCGACAGCCGCTCGCCCCGTACCTCCTCGAGGAGCCCACCGGCGCCACCGCGATTCCGATCGCGATCACGTCGGGGTCGCTCGCCGGGGACAGCCACGTCGACATCGCGGCGGTCGCGGCCGACACGAACCTCGACGGCTCCCTCTCCGGCTTCGCCTACTGGCTCGCGGAGGGGACTGGCGGGGCGAGCTTCGCGCCGCCGGTCCAGTCGGCGCCGCTCCCGTCGCTCTTCGCGCCGCTGTACGTCGACTCCACGGACGACTCGGCGCACGACGCGACCTTGATGAGCTCCGGCGCGTTCGGCGCGGGCGGGGCGCAGACGATCATCGCGGCCGCGCCGTACGGAGGCGCCGAGACCTCGGCCGCCTTCGTCCCCGCCCACGCGACGTCCGGGTCGCCGCCGACCATCGCGGCCGGCGGCGAGCTCCCGTTTTCGATGGTGCGGGTTTCGCCCGAGGGCCAGCTCCAGTTCGTCGACGTGGACGGCGACGGCAACGCCGACGCGGTGCTGCTCACCGGGGCCAACATCGGCGCCCGTGCCCTCGTCGTGGCGTGGAACGACGGCGCCGGGAACTTCTCGGAGACGGACTCGCTCTTCGTGAGCCAGTCGAGCGAGGTCCCTCAGGGCTTCGCCTTCGTCGACGCCGGCACGACCGGCCTGGCCCAGCTCGCGTACGTGACACGCACGACGGTCGTCCTTGCCGTGGTGGACCCGACGTCACGCACGATCGCCGCGCGCAACACCGTGGACACGCCGTACTCGGGCAGCGGCATCGCGGCGGGGGACGTCGACGGCGACGGCGTGCAGGACCTCGTCGTGGCCGACGACGGCAACGTGGTCATCCTCCGTGGAAACGCGGTGCTGCCTTGAGGCGCGCGAGCGCCGGCGTGCTTTGCCTCATCGGCGGGCTCCTCCTCGCGAGCCCGGCGCGCGCCGCGGACGACCCGGCCAGCGTCGAGCAGGCGAAGGCGCTCTTCAACGCCGGCGCGCAGGCCTACGACGCGGGCCGTTTCGGCGCCGCCATCCAGGCGTTCCAGCAGGCCTATGCGCTCGCCCCGCGCCCCGCGATCCTGTTCTCGATGGCCCAGGCCGAGCGAAAGTCCTTCTACGTGGATCGGCGCGCCGACGACCTGAAGCACGCGATCGAGCACTACCACCGCTACCTCGAGCTCGTGCCCTCCGGGGGCCGCCGGGGGGACGCCGCCGATGCGCTCGCCGAGCTCGAGCCGATGGCTTCCCGTCTCGCGCCGCAGGAGGCGGCGACCACGGGCGCGGCCCCCGTCGAGGCGAAGACGCGCATCATGGTCACGTCGTCGACCCCCGGGGCCCGGGCTTCGCTCGACGACGGGCCGCTGACGGACGTGCCGCTCATCGACGACGTGAAGCCCGGCAAGCACCGCATCCTCGTGGAGGCCGACGGGTACTTCGACGAGACGCGGGAGGCGCTCGCCGCCACCGGGAGCCTGTCCGCGGTCGACGTACCGCTGCGCGATCGGCCGGCGTCGCTGTCCATCGCGCTCGACGCGAGCGCGGCGCTCTCGATCGACGGCCGCTCCACGGCGTCGACGCCGCTCGCGCGCCCGCTGGAGCTGCCGGCGGGGACCCACGTCGTGACGATCACGCGCAACGGCTCGCGCGCGTTCACGCGGGAGCTCACCCTCGAGCGCGGCAAGGCGGAGACCCTCGACGTGAAGCTCGAGACGAGCCGCCAGCGGACGGTCGCGTGGGTCTTCTTCGGCGCGGCCGGGGCGGCGCTCCTCGCGGGGGGCGCGTTCACGGCGGGTGCCTTCGTCGAGCAGTCGAACGCGCAGAAGATCGTGACCGCGCAGGCCGCGGGGAACATCCCCTCGAGCGACGTGGGCGCCTACCAGTCCGACGTGAGCGCGCGCGACCGCTGGCGGTCGGTGGCGTACGCGACCTTCGGCTCGGGCATCGGGCTCGCCGCGGTGGGGACCGCGCTGTGGCTCTTCGATACACCGTCCGTGACCCTCGGGCCGCCGCCCGCCGACTCGCCGCGCAGGCCGGTCGAGCCCCCGAAGAAGCGCGAGCCCATGGACATGGGCGTCGTCCCCTGGGTCGGGCCGGGCCTCGCGGGGGTCGCGTTCGGCGGCAGGATGTGAGAAGCCCCCAGGGTGCAAGGAGACGCGGCGGGCGAGGGCGAGCTCCGGTTCGTGCAGGCCGGCGGGCGCACCGTCGTTCACACCGCGCGCGCGCACAGTCCGCTGAAGTTGCTCCTGCCGAGCAACCACGGCACGGGCGCATGGGCGTACGTCGCCACCCTCGGGGGCGGGCTCGTCGACGGCGACGCGGTGGCCCTCGACGTCGACGTGGGCGGTGGCGCCTCGGCGCTCCTCGGCACGCAGGCGTCGACGAAGGTGTACCGCTCCCCGCGTGGCAGCTCGCAGACGGTGTGCGCGCGCGTCGGGGGGGGCGGGCTGCTCGCGGTGCTGTCCGATCCCGTCTCGTGCTTCGCGGGGGCGCGCTACGAGCAGCGCATCGACGTCGACCTGGCCGACGAGGATGCGACGCTGGTGCTCGTCGACACGCTGACGTGCGGCCGGGCCGCCCGCGGCGAGCGCTGGGCCTTCACCCGGTACGCCTCGCGGACGCGCGTGTCGCGGGCGGGCCGGGTCCTCGTGATCGACGCCGTGCTCCTCGACCCCGAGCACGGCGACCTGGCGACTCGCGCCGGGAGGTACGACGCGTTCGGGACGGTGATCGCGGTGGGACCCCGCGCGGGCGAGGTCCGCGCCCGCATCCTCGCGGCGGCCGCGTCTCCACCGACCGCGCCGTCCACGCGGCTCATCGCCGCCACCACGCCGGGCCCGGATGTGGTCCTCGCGCGTCTCGCCACGACGTCCGCCCAGGAGGCGGCGGCCACCGTGCGTGCGCTCGTGCAGCCCGTGGCGCGGGAGCTGGGGGACGCCCCGTTCGCCCGGCGCTGGTAGCCCGACCCAGCAGGCCTGCTAGGCTTGCTGCGTCGCGTCATGCACCTCACGCCTCGCGAGCTCGACAAGCTTCTCCTGCACGGCGCCGGCACCCTCGCCCAGAAGCGCCTCGCGCGCGGGCTGCGCCTCAGCTACCCGGAGGCCGTCGCGCTCCTCGCCGCGCTCCTGCTCGAGCTGATCCGCGACGGCAGGAGCGTCGCGGAGCTGATGGACCTCGGGCGGCGGGTCCTCGGCCGGGCGCAGGTGATGGACGGGGTGCCCGAGATGGTGAGCGAGGTCCAGGTCGAGGGGACGTTCGCCGACGGGACGAAGCTCGTCACGGTGCATCACCCCATCGTCCTCGACCAGGGCGATCTGGCGCTCGCGCTCCACGGGAGCTTCCTCCCCGTCCCCGACGCCGGCGCCTTCCCGCTGCCGGGCCGCGACGTGGTCCCCGGCGAGTCGATCGTCGCCGCGGGGGACATCGAGCTCAACGCCGGTCGCCCGTGCCGGTCGCTCGAGGTCGTCAACCGCGGGGATCGCCCCATCCAGGTCGGCAGTCACTTCCCCTTCGCGGAGACGAACCGCGCCCTCGACTTCGACCGCGCCGCCGCCGAGGGGATGCGGCTCGATGTCCCGGCGGGGGCGGCGGTCCGGTTCGAGCCCGGCGAGTCGAGGACGGTCACCCTCGTCGCGGTCGGAGCGTCGCCCGCCGCGGGGCCGGCGTGAGTCGCCCATGAGCGTCCGGCTCGCCCGCGCGCACTACGCGGACCTCTACGGTCCGACCACCGGCGACCGGGTGCGCCTCGGCGACACGAACCTCGTCGTCGAGGTCGAGCGGGACCTCACGACGTACGGCGACGAGTGCAAGTTCGGGGGCGGCAAGGTCCTCCGCGACCGGCAGGGGCAGGCGGCCGGCGTCCGCGACGAGGACGCCCTCGACCTCGTGCTCACCAACGCGCTCGTCGTCGACGCGAGCGGTATCTACAAGGCCGACATCGGCGTGAAGCACGGGCGCATCGCCGGCATCGGCAAGGCCGGCAACCCGGCGGTCATGGCCGGTGTCACGCCGGGGATGATCGTCGGGGTCGGCACCGAGGCCATCGCGGCCGAGGGCCTCGTCGTCACGGCGGGGGGGATCGACGCGCACATCCATTTCATCTGCCCGCAGCAGGCTTTCGAGGCGATCGCCTCGGGGGTGACGACGTTCGTCGGCGGCGGCACCGGCCCCGCCACCGGCAGCAACGCGACGACGTGCACCCCGGGCGCGTGGAACGTCGCGCGGATGCTCCAGGGGACCGACGCGCTCCCGCTCAACATCGGCCTCACCGGCAAGGGCAACACCTCGCGCCCCGAGGGACTCGTCGAGCAGCTCCGCGCCGGCGCGATGGGCCTGAAGCTGCACGAGGACTGGGGGACGACGCCGGGCACCATCGACTGCTGCCTCGGGGTGGCCGACGACGAGGACGTGCAGGTCACCATCCACACCGACACGCTGAACGAGTCCGGCTACGTCGACGACTCGATCGCGGCGTTTCGCGGGCGGACGATCCACACGTACCACTCCGAGGGCGCGGGCGGCGGGCATGCGCCGGACATCATCCGCGTGTGCGGCGAGGCGAACGTCATCCCCAGCAGCACGAACCCCACGCGGCCGTTCACGGTGAACACGCTCGACGAGCACCTCGACATGCTCATGGTGTGTCACCACCTCGACAAGAACAGCCCCGAGGACGTCGCGTTCGCCGAGAGCCGCATCCGCGGCGAGACCATCGCGGCGGAGGACATCCTCCACGACCTCGGAGCCATCTCGATCATCTCGAGCGACAGCCAGGCCATGGGGCGCGTCGGCGAGGTCATCACGCGGACGTGGCAGACCGCGCACAAGATGAAGGACCAGCGCGGTCGCCTCGCCGGGGAGCCGGGCGACGCCGACAACCTGCGCGTGCGGCGCTACGTCGCCAAGTACACGCTGAACCCGGCGATCGCGCACGGGATGTCGCACGAGGTCGGCTCCATCGCGGTCGGCAAGCTCGCGGACCTCGTGCTCTGGCGGCCGGCGATGTTCGGGGCGAGGCCGGAGCTCGTCGTCAAGGGAGGCCTCATCGCGTGGGCGCAGATGGGGGACCCGAACGCGTCGATCCCGACGCCGCAGCCTTCGTACATGCGACCGATGTTCGGCGCCTTCGGGCGAGCCACCGGAGCGACGAGCCTCGCGTTCGTGTCGCGGCGCGCGCTCCTCGAGGGCGACCTGTCCGCGCTGGGGCTCGCGAAGCGGCTCACCGCCGTCCACGGCTGTCGCGCGATCGGCAAGCGCGACATGGTGCTGAACGACGCGCTGCCGAGCATCTCGGTCGATCCGGAGACCTACGAGGTGCGCGCCGACGGGATCCTCCTCCGGTGCGAGCCGGCGGCGCGGCTGCCGCTGGCCCAGCGCTACTCGTTGTTCTGAGAAGGAGGCGCCGTGGACTGGCTCTCGATGCAGCTCGCCGACTCGGCCTTCCCCGCGGGCGGGTTCGCGCACTCGGCCGGCATGGAGGCGGCCCACCAGCTCGGGGAGCTCGCGCCGGGCGACGTCGAGCGGTTCGTCCGCGAGGCGATCTGGCAGGCGGGGTTCGGCTCGCTGCCCGTCGTCGGCGCGGCTCACCGCGATCCGTCGCGCGTGGGGGCGACCGAGGCGACGTACGACGCGTTCCTGACCGGCGCCGTGAGCAACCGCGCGAGCCGCATCCAGGGGCGCGCCTTCGCGTCGGCGTCCGCGCGCAGCTTCGGTGGCGACGCGCTCTGGCGGCTGCACGACGACGTGCGCGAGCGACGGCTCCTCGGGCACCACGCGCCGCTCTTCGGCGCGGTCGCGGCGGCCCTCGGCGTATCGCGCCCGGACGCCCTGGCCATCTGGATGCACACGATCCTCCGCGGCCAGCTGTCGGCCGCCGTGCGCCTCGGGCTCGCCGGCGCGCACGAGGCGCAGGCGATGCAGCGCGCGACGGCCCCGCTGCTCGACCGCGTCGTCGCCGCGTGCGGCGAGCTCGACGCGGGGGCGCTCGTCCAGACCGCGCCGCGGCTGGACGTCACCGCCAACCAGCACGACCACCTCTACTCGCGGCTGTTTCAATCCTGAGAGGCGACGCCCATGGCCCACGGATACGGAATGGATCACGATCACCACCACCACGACGCCGACGAGAAGGGGCGCGCGGTTCCCCGGGACCTCCGGACGCGGGCGTTCACCGTCGGCGTGGGCGGCCCCGTCGGCAGCGGGAAGACGGCGCTCCTCCTGGCGCTGTGCCGCGCGCTGCGCGACCGCGTGCGCCTCGGGGTCGTCACCAACGACATCTTCACGCGCGAGGACTGCGAGTTCCTCCTGCGGCACGACGCCCTCCCCGCGGGGCGCATCCGTGCCGTCGAGACCGGCGGCTGCCCTCACGCCGCCATCCGCGAGGACATAAGCCACAACCTGGTGGCGCTCGAGCAGCTCATGGAGGACGAGGCGCCCGAGCTTCTCGTGCTCGAGAGCGGCGGCGACAACCTGGCCGCGCAGTTCAGCCGCGAGCTCGTCGACTACACCATCTACGTCATCGACGTGGCCGGGGGCGACAAGGTCCCGCGCAAAGGGGGACCCGGGATCACCCAGAGCGATCTGCTCATCGTGAACAAGACCGACCTCGCGCCGCACGTCGGCGCCGATCTCGACGTCATGGCGCGCGACGCGGCCAAGATGCGGGGGGCCGGCCCGACGGTGTTCGCCCAGTGCACGCGCGGCGTGGGCCTCGAGGCCATCGTCGACCACGTCCTCGCGGCATGGCGCACCGCCCGCGCGCGAGCCGCGTCGGCCTAGAACTCGAACGGCGTCGGCATGAAGAGGAGGAGGAACAGCACGAGCGTGAAGATGGCGACGATGGCCCGTCCCGTCGTGAGCGGCTGAGCGCCCGTCGGCGGGTGGTCGAGCAGCGTGCTCTCCCTCCGCAGCGCGCCCCAGCGGACCTCCATGGCGAGGAGCACGCCGAGCCCGGCGAACCAGGAGACCCAGAGGACGGGCGAGGTGCGGTCGTGGAAGAACCCGACCAGCAGGCCCAGGCCGGCGGTCGCGATGGCGCGCGGGCGGATGCCGATGCGGTCGCCCCCCTCACGGCTCGACAGCGAGCCGAGGATCGCGAGCACCTCGAACCAGAGGAGCCAGAACTGCGAGTTCGCGATGTGCTTGCCCAGGTGGTAGAGCCCGAAGCCCGAGCGGACGTCGCGCGCGACGAAGCTGGCCACGCTGACGAAGAAGAACGCGAGCATCGAGCGGTGCACCCACTGCGCGATGCGGTTCTGTCGCGGGCCGAACAGCGAGAAGGCGACGTGCCCGGCGTCGAGCTGGCTCGCGGGCAGGAGGTTGATCATCGTGACGAACATCCCCGCCCACCCGGCGAAGGCCACCGGCGAGAGCGCCACGTCCATCCCCTCGGGGACCGGGGGGGCGAAGAAGTGGTCGAGCGCCCGCAGGATCAGCGAATTCCCGAGCTCGATGCCGACCGGCGCGCTGCCGTCGAGCGGGACCACCGTCGAGTGGGCAACGCCCCACGCGTAGAGCGGGATCGCCAGCGCCAGGCCCGCCAGCGGCCCGGAGGCGCCGATGTCGAGCAGCGCCCGGCGGGTCGGGATGACCGAGCGCATCCGGATGACGGCGCCCATCGTCCCGAATGGCGACAGGAGCGGGAGCGGCAGGAAGAACGGGAGCGACGCGTCGACGCGGTGGATGCGCGCGGCGATGTAGTGGCCAAACTCGTGCGCGAGGAGGATGGCGAGGAGAGCGGCGGTGTACGACACCGCGCGCAGCATCGCGGTCCGTGAGGGGTGCTCGAAGGCCGTCTCGGCGTACAGGAAGGTCGCGAAGCAGCTCCCGACCGTCGCCACGAAGAGCCACGCGTTGGTCCGCCACGCGAGGGGCGGCGCGACCGTGGCGGGCGACGGTTCAGCGGAGGGCATCGCGGAGGGCGTCGGCGAGTCGGTCGAGTCGGGAGGCGAGCTGGGCATCGATGATCCCCACGTCGGTGTGTAGCCGGAGGGCGCCACGCGCAAGGCCCTCGTCGCTCTCGATGACGACGGAACGGGCATCCAGGCTCGACGGGCCGAGGTGCGTGCGGAGGACCTCGGCGTCGATGGGGTGGGCGTGGATGATCGCGCGCCGCGCTCCGCGCGCCTCGGCGAGGACGCCGGCCGCCAGCGTCGCGATACGGGTCGGGTCGAGCTCGAGCGTCGCGCCGACAAGGCGCTCGGCGAGCGCGACCGCCAGCGCGAGCACGCGATCCCCGTCGCTGCCCATGCGGCGCGACTCGGCCTCGCGGAGGGCGATCCACCGCGCCGCCAGGCTCGCGTCGGCCTCCACCTGCGCTTCGCGTCGCTCGGCCTCGGCCGCGGCGGCGCCGCGCTCCCTCGCGTCGGCCACGATGGCCTCCGCCCGCTCCTGCGCCTCGTGGACGATGCGCTCGGCGCCGAGCCGCGCCTCGAGCTCCTCGTGGGCGATCCGCCGGCGCTGTTCTCGTCCGGGGCCCGGCGCGAGCAGCGGTGCTCCGCGCGCGGCCTCCTCGGCGCGGACGATGCGGGCCCGGGGCGCGCTCACCCGAGCCTCGCCCGCTCGAGCTCCGCGAGGAGCCCCGCGACGATGCGCGCCACGGCGGCCGCGCGCACCGGGCGCGAGGCGTCTCCGAGCGGTCCCGCGAGGGCGCCCGCGCCGGCGTCACCCAGCGCCGCCGCCGCGACCTCGGGCGGCTCCCTGAGGAGCGTGCTCACGGCGAGAAACGCCGGCTGCCAGCCATGCTCCGCGCTCATCGCCCCGCAATGTAGCGCGGCCCGGCCCCCGAGCGCGCGTCGACGCGGACGCGGCCCTCGCCCTCGAGCTTCTCCAGGTGCGCGCGCAGGCTGAGCCGCGCGATGGGCCAGATCGCCACCGGCGTGTCGTCGTAGGCGTCGGGGAGCAGCTCGTCGTCCGTCCCGCCGGCGGCCCCGCGCCGCTCGACCGCCGCGAGCACCTTCGCTTCGCGCATCCGCCGATGCGCCACGTAGTGGCGCAAGAGGGCGGTGGGGTCGTCGATCGGCTCGCCGTGGGCGGGGAGCGCGAGCCTCGCGTCGAGCGCGGCCAGTCGCTCCAGCTGCTCCAGGTACACCTTCATGTCCCCGTCGCCCGGCGCGATGAGGATCGTCCCGACGCTCGCGACCATGTCGCCCACGACGAGGGCCCGCTCCGCCTCGTCGAACAGGCACACGTGACCCGGCGCATGGCCCGGCGTGTGGAGGACGCGCCACCGTTCCGGGACCGGACCCGCGAGGTCGACCGTGTCCCCGTCGGCGAGGAGCCGGGCCACCGCCACGTCGATCCGCGAAGCCGTCTCCGCGTGCGCCCACACCGGCAGCCCCAGCTCCCGCGACAGCACGTCGACCCCGCCGACGTGATCCACGTGGTGGTGCGTCAGCACGATGGCCTTCGGGACGCGACCCGACGAGGGCAGCCCGCGCGCCCACGCGATCCACGCGCGCTGCTCGTCGTCGTACGGCGTGGCCGGCTCCACGAGGACCACCTCGCGGGCCCCGAGCGCGTAGCTGTTCGTGTGCGTCGCCGGCGGGAGGGTCGGTGTTCGTACCGGAAACGACGCGATCGAGCGCGACAGCTCCCGCGGGCGGACGGTCACGGCGAGCGCCTTCGGGTCAGCGCTCGACGACGACGGCGAGCGCCTCGCCCCCGCCGATGCACAGGCTCGCGAGCCCGCGCTTCGCGCCGCGGTCCTTCATCGCGTAGAGGAGAGTGGTCAGCAGGCGAGCCCCGGTCGCGCCGATGGGGTGGCCGAGCGCCACCGCGCCGCCGCGCACGTTGACCTTCTGCGGATCGAGGCCACTGAGCTTGTTGCAGGCCATCGTGACCACCGCGAAGGCCTCGTTGATCTCGTAGAGGTCGATCGCGTCCTTCTTCAGCCCGAGCTTCGCCGTCGTGTCGTCGATGGCCTTCGCGGGAGCGGTCGTGAACCACTCCGGCGCCTGGGCCGCGCCGCCGTAGCCGACGATGCGCCCGAGCGGCTCGAGCTTGTGCTCCTTCACCGCCTTCTCGCTGGCCAGCACCAGCGCGCTCGCGCCGTCGTTGATCGACGCCGCGTTCGCCGCGGTGATCGTCCCGTCCTTGGAGAACGCGGGCTTGAGGCTCGCGAGCTTGCTCGGGTCGCCCTTCGCCGGGCCCTCGTCGAGCTTCACGCTGATGGGGTCGCCCTTTCGCTGCGGCACGCTGACCGCCTCGATCTCCGCGTCGAACATCCCCTCCTTCTGCGCCGCGAGCGCGCGGCGGAAGCTCTCCTTCGTGTACTCGTCCTGCTGCTCGCGGGAGAACTTGTACTCCGCCGCGCACTTGTCGCCGCACGTCCCCATGTGGACGTTCGAGTACGGATCCCACAGCCCGTCGAAGACCATCCCGTCGATCAGCTTGCCGTCGCCCATCCGGTACCCGGAGCGCGCCTTCTCCAGGTAGTACGGCGCGTTCGACATCGACTCCATGCCGCCGACCATCACGAGGTCGGCGTCGCCCACGGCGATGGTCTTGGCGCCGAAGATGAACGCCTGCATGCCCGAGCCGCACACCTTGCTCACCGTGGTCGCCGGCACCGTGTTCGGGATGCCCGCGTAGATCGCCGCCTGCCGCGCCGGCGCCTGGCCGATGCCGGCGGAGAGCACGTTCCCCATGAAGACCTCCTGGATGGCGTCCGGCGCGAGCCTGGCGCGCGAGAGCGCGCCCTTGATCGCGGTGGCGCCGAGGTCCGGCGCGCGCAGGGACGACAGCGAGCCGAGGAAGGCGCCGATGGGCGTCCGCGCGGCAGAGACGACGAAGATGGGGGGCAGGGTCTGCGGCATGGGGATCTCCGGGGCTTTGCCGATGGATGGCACAACCGCGGCGGCTCGTCGACGCCCACCCCGCCCTCTCCTGGTCCGGCCGACTTGCGAGGGTCAGCGCGCCGGCGCCGGCCCGGTGTACCGCGACGCGGGCCGGATGAGCCTCCCCGTCGCGCGCTGCTCGAGGTAGTGGGCGCACCACCCGGCGACCCGGCCGACGGCGAAGGTCGGCGAGAAGGCCTCCCGGGGAAGCCCCGCCGCCTCGAGGAGGACCGCGGTGAAGAACTCGACGTTCGCCGGCAGGGGGCGATCGGGGTGCCGCGCCCGCAGCGCCTCCTCCGCGGCGCGCTCGACGGCGCGCGCGAGGGTCAGCCGCTCCCCGG
This sequence comes from Polyangiaceae bacterium, assembly GCA_050012715.1. Lineage (GTDB taxonomy): Bacteria > Myxococcota_A > Polyangia > Polyangiales > Polyangiaceae > Palsa-1150. Next base: position 4,675 of record JBEKGQ010000022.1, on the reverse strand, counting down.
CCTGCGCACGGACCTGCGCATCGGCCAGGCGCTCGATCTGCCGCTCGAACACCGCGGCGCGCGGATCGCGTACCCGATAGACGCGATGGCCCATCCCCATGATGCGCCGCCCTGCGTCGAGCTCCGCGTCGATCCACGCGCGGGCCCGCTCCGGCGACCCGATGGCGTCCAGCATGTCGAGCACCGGGCCCGGCGCGCCGCCGTGCAGGGGCCCCTTGAGGGCCCCCACCGCGGCCACGACCGACGACACCATGTCGGAGCCCGTCGACGCCACGACCCGCGCTGCGAAGGTCGACGCGTTCATGCCGTGGTCCGACACCGTCACGAGGTAGGCGTCGGCGGCCCGGGCTCGGGCGGGGTCGGGCTCGGCGCCGAGGGCCATGCGCAGGAAGTCCTCGGCGTGGCCGCGCTTGCGGTCCGGCGCGAGGGGAGCCACCCCTGCTCGGGTGCGCAGCCACGCCGCCGTGAGGACGGCGGTGGCCCCCGTGAGCTGCGCCGCGTCGATGAGAGCCTCTCCCGTGTCGGTCAGGTGCGCCAGACCGGCCCGGAGGGCGTCCATCCCGGAGGATCGGGCGAGGGCATCCCCGAGGCGCGGCAAGAGCTCGAACGCCGCCGAACGCCCTTCGGCGATGCGCTGGCGCGCGTCGCCCGCTCCCCCGCCCCAGAGGAGGGCGGCCACCTCCTCGAATGTCCGTGATCCCGCCAGCCCTTCCACGTCGTGCCCGGCAATGACCAGGCGCCCCCGCTCTCCATCGACGTCACTGAGACGCGTCTCCGCGACGACCACGCCTGCCAATCCAGCCTCGAACGGTGCGCTCATGGGCGACCTCCTTGCCGGAGACGGTGGGGTCCTCCCCGGGCTCGCTCAACGTTGATTCGACTCTCAACGCGAGCTAGGTTGCGCGCCCCCTCCCCCTCGCCCCCCGGCGGGGCCTCCCGGCGGGGCGTCCCGAGGAAGTCATGGCCGACACCAAGTCCAAGTTCGCTCAGTTCATCGCCTCCAAGAAGCTCGACGTGCGCCGCATCGTGGCGGCCTCCCAGAAGCTCGAGCGCCTCCAGCCGGAGGACCGCGCCATCCGGCTCGCGAAGCGCCGCAACAAGGCCAGCGAGGGCGGCGAGGGCGCTCCGAAGGAGACGCGCAAGGCCCGCAGCGGGCGTCCGGTGACGGACCGCGCCATCCAGGCCGCGCTCACCGGCGGCTCGGTCAGCGGCCCGACGAAGACGCGCATCCTGAAGGCGGTGAACCACCTCCTCGAGCAGAAGAAGCAGGAGAAGGTCGACCTGCGCCTGCTGTTCTAGGCGAGTCGCAAACCGCCGAAAACTGGGCCAGGATCGCGACCGGGGGCACCCTCGGCGCATGCTGGTTCTCGCCTGTGCCGCGGTCCTGGTCCTCGTCGCCGTCGATCTCCGCGACCTCGTGAACAAGGTTCGCTGAACATACCCCGCGAGCTTGCGAGCGGATTGTCTGAGCCAGGCTTGCGAAGCAGGCTGGCTTGAGCTGCTCCGCCGGACGACCCCGGCCTACATCAGCGGCTGCAGAGCCCCCGCGTCAGGGGGCGGTTCGAGACGATTGGGGTGGACTCGTGAATGCCTGCGGTAGTCCTGCACCTATCATCGTCAGTGGGTGCAGTGGTCGCCAACACGCCGTTCGTCCCTTCCCTCGCGGGTCTCGTGAGTAACGAACGCCCCGTCCGCGAGGTGAAGCCGCGCATGGCGGACGAGGAGCGCCTCATCGCGAGCGCGTCCGCCGGCGACACCGCGGCCTTCCGCACGCTCTACGAGCGCCACCGCACCGACGTGGCGCGCCTCGTCTACCGGATGCTCGGCGCCCGGGCCGACCTCGACGACGTGATCCAGGAGGTCTTCGTCCAGGTCTACAAGAGCCTGAAGGACTTCCGCGGCCAGTCCAAGTTCAGCACATGGCTCCACCGTGTCACCGTCAACGTCGTCCTCATGCACCGCCGCGCCGCGCGGAGCCGCCCCGTCTTCGCGGACGAGCCGCCGCCCGAGCCCGCGCTCCGCAGCGGCGAGATCGCGCCGGACGAGGACGCCGACCGCCGCGAGCGCATGCGCGCCTTCGGGCGTCTGCTCGACCGGCTGGCCGACAAGAAGCGCATCGTGTTCGTCTTGCACGAGCTCGAGGGCATCGCGCCCACCGAGATCGCGCGCATCGTGGGTGCTCCCGTTCTGACCGTACGCACGCGGCTCTTCTATGCCCGCCGCGAGCTCGAAGAGATGCTGGGTGACGAGCCTTCGCTCGCGGCCATGAGGCTTTCCTTCTCCAAGGTGTCCGGCGCGGGAGGGGACTCATGACCGATTCGCTCGACAGGCTTGTGCGCGAATCGCGGCCGGAGCTCGGTACGCGGGAGGCGCAGAACGTCGACTGGGCGGGGGTCGATCGCGGCCTCTTCGGACGCATCGAGGCCGAGCAGCGGGCGGAGCGCGCGCGGCTGACGTCCGGCCGGGGCGCACGATGGGCCCTCGCGGCGGGCGGTCTCGCGGTGGCCGCGGCGATCGCGCTGGTGGTGACCACGTCCCGGCAGACGCGCCCGAGCGACGCGGTCGAGGCGACGCTCGATCCGAGCGCGGGGAACGTCATGGCCGTCGAGGGGGGCGGGCAGCTCCTCGTCGACGGGAAGCCGGCCGCCGTGGGCGCCGAGCTTCACCTGGGGGACGTCGTGGAGGCGCGCGGAGCGCAGGCGACCCTCGAGCGACCGGGCAAGCTGACGCTGATCTTCGAGCGCGGGTCGAAGGCGACCGTGACGCACGTGGACGGGGCGCTCGTCCTGGCGCTCGAGTCGGGAGCGGTCGAGGCGCAGGTCGTGCCCGTGCCGAGCGGCGAGGCCTTCGCGGTCGACGTCGGGCACTCGCGGGTCGCCGTCCATGGGACGCACCTGCGCGTCGCCCGGATCGGCGAGCACGTGGTGGTCGATCTCAGCGAGGGTGTCGTCTCGCTCGGCGAGGCGCCTCGCGTCGGCTCGACCCTGGGCGCGCTGCTCACGGCACCCGCGCACGCCGAGTTCACGACGACCGACGCCGAGGGGACGCTCTCGCTCTCGCACGATCCCGCCGTGCTTCGCGCGCCGGTCTCCCTCGGCGCCACTGCCCAGGCCCACCCGGCGCTGCCGGCCATCGCCGCCGCGCCGCCGCCGAGGGCCGAGTCGGGGGACGTGAAGCCGCCCGTGCCCGCGGCGGTCGCGCACGAGGGGCACGCGTCGAACCCTCCGCCGCACCCCAGCGTCGCCGCCGCCGAGCCGAACCCCGAGGCCCTCATCGCGTCGGCCGTGCGTGGCTGCCTCGCCGAGCGCCCGCGCGCCGACAACGTGACCGTCGTCGTGAGCACCACGGTGCACGTCTCGGTCGCTGCCGACGGGAGCGTCACCGCCGCGCGCTTCGATCCGCCGGTCGCTCCCGACGTGAACGCGTGCGCCTCCGGGGCGATCTACCGGGCGCGCTTCGCCCACGCGGGCGACGTCGCCATCCCAGTCGACCTCAAGCTTCCTTCGTCAGCTCCGTGATGGCGTGCGTCTCGCGCGCCCCGAGCAGCCCGAACTGAACCCCCATCCCCTCGCCGGTCTTCGACCAGCGGACGACGCCGGGGAGCGCGAACGCGGACTTCTGTCCCGGCAACGTGACGTGGAGCACGAGGTCCGCCCCGAACGGGAGCGGAGTGGCGGTCAGGATGAACATGCCGCCGACCGAGACGTCCCGTGAGCGAGCGGCGGTGCGCTCGGAGGAACCTTTGGCCACGAACTCGACGGGGACGTCGATCGGGGCGCGCTGATGGCGGCGTAGCTCGGCCACGGTGTGTCTCCTTTCACCGGATGATACCATCGCTTGCGGTGGACGATCTCAACCGTCGTCGCGAGCTCCGCGACGCGATGTCGCTGGCGCTCGTTCCGCTGGGGGTCGCCCTCGTCCTCGGCGTGCTGCTCCTGCCCCGGCGCGCGGCACCGGAGTCGGTGCCGCTGCCGATCGCGAGCGGCCGCGAGCTCGCGCGCCTCGTCGCCGCCGATCACGCCCGGGCCGAGCGGGCCCGCCGCGAGCCGCTGCCGGGACCGGTGCGCGCCCTCGGCTCGGCGCTCCGCGAGTACCACACGCTCGAAGCGCGGGACGCCGACAACCGGGACCTCTACGCGGCCCGGCAGAAGGTCGACGCGGCGTTCACCGAGGCGGTGAAGCCGGGCATCGAGCCCCTGCTCGACCTCCGCGCCGTCCAGCTCGAGGGCTTCCTCGACGAGATGCACCGCTTCGCGTCGACGGGGGAGCAGTCGGCGGAGCTGAAGGCGCTGGCCGGCCCCTTCGTCCGCTCCTTGACGCTCGAAGGCTGGTGCGACGGCCACACCGTCGCCCCGGACGACGACGCGATGCGCACCATGTTCAAGCAGATGTGGGACTCGTTCCTGGGGCTCGAGGGGCGGGCCGAGCTGGCTCCGGCCCTCGACGAGCAGCGCGCTCTTTACGCCTTCTATCTCTCCCATCCGCACCCCCCCAAGAGCGCGCGCGAGGCCTTCGAGGCGGCGCGGCGCGGCGCGCGGGACGCGGTCGCGTGCACCGCCATCGCCGAGGGGGAGCGCGCCGCCACCGAGTCGTGGCGCCTCGAGCGCATCGCCCGGATCGCGGCGATCGATCCGGCGTATCCGGCGGAGTACGCCCGCGGCGTGGCGAGCTACCG
>JBEKGQ010000021.1:0-21074 GCA_050012715.1 Polyangiaceae bacterium | reverse complement strand
AGGCCGATGAAGCTCGCGCCGATGACGACCGCGCGCTTCGCCCCGCCGGCCTTCGCGATGATGGCCCGGCTGTCGGCCAGCGTCCGCACCGTGAAGACGTGCGGCAGGTCCGCCCCCGGGATCGGGAGGCGGTTCGGCTGCGCGCCGGTCGCGAGGACGAGCGCGCCGTACTCGCGCTCTCCTCCGCCCTCGAGGTGCACGCGCCTGGCGGCGGTGTCGATCCTCGCGACGCGCGCCCCGAGGCCGAGCTCGATGCCGTTGCGCTTGTAGAACGTCTCGTCGCGGACGGTCATCCACTCCTCCGGCGCGCTGCCGGCGAGGTAGTCCTTCGAGAGGTTCGGGCGGTCGACCGGCGGCGTCGCCTCGGCGCCGTACAGCGCGATGGGGCGCCCGTAGCCGCGCCGGCGCAGCGTCTCGGCGCACGCGCTGCCGGCGGCACCGGCGCCCACGATGACGACCGACGCGGGCCCGCCACCCCCGAGCTTCGTCGTGAGCGGCCCGCGCTTGCCGGTGACGACGAGCTTGCCCTCGCGCGTCGTCACGTCGAAGCACGCGATCGGCTCGAGCGCCGGCGCGCGCACGGCGGCGCCGGTGTGGAGCGAGAACGCCGCATGGTGCCAGGGGCAGCGGACCTCGTCGCCGACCACGAGCCCCTCGCCGAGGGGGCCGCCGTAGTGCGTGCACTTCGCCCCCACGCCGAACACGTCGCCTCCGCGGCGGACGAGGAGCACCGCCTCGCCGTTCGCGTGGCCGACCAGGGACCCGCCCTCGGGAATCGCCGACGGATCGATGCCCTTCGCGAGATCGGGCCCCTCGAGCTGCTGCGCGTCGCCACCCATGAGCACGACTGTATCGCACCCCCGGTCGCGGTGGCACGGAACGCCGCCCGTTCAGCTCGCCGCTCGCGCGCCTCGCGGCCTCACCGCGTCGACGACCACGCGCCCGTCTTCCACGTCGACCAGCGCGACGTCCCCGCGCACGAGCTTGCCCTCGAGGATCATCTCCGCGATGGCCGCCTCCACTTGCCGCGCGATCGCGCGCCGCATCGGGCGCGCGCCGAGCTCCGCGTCGAAGCCGCCGCTCTTCAGGAGCGCCTCCACCGCCGCGTCGCTGACGTCGAGGCGGATCCCTCGCGCCGCCTCCAGCTCTTCGCCGAGCGCGCGCAGCATCCGGCGGGCGACCTCCGCCACGTCCGCGCGGCCGAGCGCCTCGAACGCCAGCACCTCGTCGATGCGGTTGTAGAGCTCCGGCGGCAGCGCGGCGCGCGCGGCGGCGCACATCGCCTCTTCGTACGCCGTCGTCTCGCCGGGCGTCTTCGCGTCGGCCTTGGCCCCGAACCCGATGCGCCCGCGCGTCGTGGGCCGCGACACGTCGGCGCCGAGGTTCGACGTCATCACGATGACCGCGTTCGTGAAGTCCACCGTGCGACCGCGGCCGTCGGTCATGCGCCCCTCGTCGAACACCTGGAGGAACGCCTCGAGCACGTCGCGATGCGCCTTCTCGATCTCGTCGAGCAGGAGCACCTGGTAGGGCCGCTTTCGCACTGCCTCCGTGAGCTGCCCGCCCGCCTCGTGCCCCACGTAGCCCGGGGGAGCCCCGACCAGGCGCGCGATCGCGTGCGACTCGGCGTACTCGCTGAAGTCGAGGCGCGTCATCGCGTGGGGCGAGTGAAAGAGGCACTCGGCGATGGCCTTCGCCGTCTCGGTCTTGCCGACGCCGGTGGGTCCGAGGAGCAGGAACGACCCGATGGGCCGCTGAGCGCGGAAGCCGCTCGCGTTGCGGCGGAGGACGCGCGCGATGCGGGCGAGCGCCTCGGCGTGCCCCACGACTCGCCCCGCCATGAGCTGCTCGAGGCGAAGCATGCGCGAGCCGTCGCTCTCGAGGAGGCGCTCCACCGGGACGCCGGTCGACTCGGCGACGACGTCGGCCACCTGCTCGCGGGTCACCTCGGTCTCGCCGCGACGGCGCGCGCGGGCGCCGGCGAGGTCGAGCAGGCCCACCGCCTTGTCGGGGAGCGCTCGCTCCGGGACGTACCGCGCGCTCCAGGCCACCGCGGCCGCCATCGCGTCCGGCGCGAACCGCACGCCGTGGTGCTTCTCGAAGGCCGGCGCGACGCGCTCGAGCGCGAGCAGCGCCTCGTCGGGCGCCAGCTCGGCGACCTCGATGGCGGTCATGCGGCGCGCGAGACCGGGGTCGCCGAGAACGGCGCGCTTGTACTCCTCGACGGTCGACGCGCCGATGCAGGCGAGCTCACCGCGGGCGAGGGCCGCCTTCAGCTCCGCGGCGACCTCGTCGTCGCTCGTCAGCACCGTGTGGAGCTCGTCGAAGAAGAGGACGATCCGGCCCTCGGAGCGCGTGACCTCGGCCTTCACCTGCGCGATGCGCTCGGCGAGCGCACCGCGAACGCCGGTCCCGGCGAGGAGCGAGGCGGCGTCGATCTCGACGACGATGCGGTCGTCGAGCGTCGCCACGTCCTTGCCGTCGGCGATGCGCTGCGCGAGGCCGCGGACGACGCTGGTCTTGCCGACGCCGGCCGGCCCGACGAGGCAGGGGCAGTTGGCGTGGCGCTTCGCGAGCACGTCGAGGGTGCGGTCGATCTCGGCCTCGCGTCCGAAGACGGGATCGAGCTCGCCACGGGCCGCCGCGAGGGTGAGGTTCTTGCCGAGAGAGGCGAGGGTGGGGAAGCGCTTCGGGTCGAGCTCGAAGGCGGCGTGGGCGTCGGGCGCAGAGGGGGAGGGGGCGTGGCGGGGGCGCTTGGCGCGGGCGGCGGGGGCGGGCGCCGGGTGCGGGCGAGCGGGGGCGGGGGCGCGCGTGGGCGAGGGCGCGAGGGAGGGGGAGGGCGCGAGGGAAGGCGTGGGCGCGAGGGAGGGCGGGGAAGGGCGGGTCGCGGGGGCGAGCGAGAGCTGGGACGCGGTCGGGGTGCGGCGCTGGCTGACGATGCCCATCGCGATCTGCATCGCGGCGGTGCGCAGCTTGGCCACGTCGGACCCGCACTGCTCGATGGCCCGGAAGGCGGCGGTGCTCCGCTCCTGGCAGAGGGCGAAGAGGAGGTGCAGGCCCGTGGCTTCGCGCGTGGGCGAGCGCGCCGCGAGCTCCCGGGCGCGCTGCACGGCACGCGCGACGGCGTCGCTGTGGTCGTCGGTCAGGATGCGGGCGGCCTTGAGGAGGACCTCCGCGTCGAGGCGCCGCTCCTTCAGCAGCTCCGACGCTCCGCCCGACTTCGACGCGATGGCGGCCAGCAGGTGCCCCGTCGTGACGCGCTCGCCGCGCCCCTTCGCCATCTCCTCGGCGACCTTGCGCAGGGCGACGAGGTCCGACTCGCGAGTGCCGCTCATCGAACGACGGCTCGCACGAGCGCCACCTCAGGGCCAAGAAAGTCACGTGAGGACGTAACGCACCGCGCGGCGGGCCGCGGAAGTCAGCGGCCACGTGTAGGAGAGGTCCTCCTCCCGCGTGGCTCGCGGGTGCGCCGGAGCCTCGTCCTTCGCGAGCAGCACCCACACCGCGCCCCCCGGGCTCGCCAGCGTCACCGCGAGGTCGAGCCACGCCTGCGGCCCGAGGGTCGCGCGCGAGACCGCGACGTCCCAGGCGCGACGCCCTCCGAGGGCCTCGCCCCGCGCGCGGTCGATGGCGACGTCGGACCGGTCGACCGCCCCGACGACGGTGCGCAGGAACGCGGCGCGCTTGCCGAGCGGCTCGACGAGGGTGAGCCGCAGATCGGGCCGCAGCAGGGCGAGCGCGAGGCCCGGGGCCCCGGCGCCGGTGCCGACGTCCACGACGCGCGCGTCCGCCGGCAGCCGCGGCGCGAGGAGGAGCGCGTCGGCCAGCATCAGGTCGACCAGCTCGTCGTCCGACCGGGCGGCGGTGAGGTCGATGCGCGCGTTCCACTGCTGGAGGAGCGCGAGCCAGGTCGCCAGGTGCCCGCGAGCGCGGTCATCGAGCGTCGCCCCGAGGGCGACCGCCGCCCGCGCGCTCGACGGAACCAGCGTGCCCGTCTTGGCCGGCATCGGGGGGCAGTGTTACCTCTCTACCCCCCTCCGGGCCAATGTCCGCACAACCCGTTCCGCCCCAGCCCGCGCCCGTTCACGCGCTCGACTTCGCCCCGCTCGACGCGCTCGTCGCGCGCGCTTTCCCCGGCGCGGGCGCCGCGACCTACGAGCCCATGCCCGGCGGTGCCTCCACCCGCCGCTACTTCCGCGTGAAGCTCGCGCGCGGCGCCGCCGCCGTCGCGATGTTCGTCCCCGACGGCGCGAAGCCGGAGGAGGTCGGCGCCCAAGAGGGCGTAGGTGCGCCGACCGCTCCGCGCTGGCCCTTCCTCGAGATCCGCGACCTGCTGGCGTCGCGCGCCGTCGACGTGCCAGTGCTCCACGGCGAGGACACGTCGCGCGGCTGGCTGCTGCTCGAGGACCTCGGGGACGACACGCTCGCCGTCTACCTCGCCGCCCACCCCGATCGCCGCGAGGCGCTCTACGTGCGCGCCGTCACCGATCTGGCCCGCGCGCAGGCGTCGCTCGCCGAGCTGCCCGCGCGCAGCGTCGTCGCCACGCGCGCCTTCGACGCCGAGCTCCTCTCGTGGGAGATCCACCACTTTCGCGACTGGGCGCTCGAGGCGCGCGGCATCGCCCTCTCCGCCGACGATCGGCGCGCGTTCGACCGTCTCGCGGAGCGGCTCGCGCAGACCATCGCCGGCTGGCCGCGCGCGTTCGTGCATCGCGACTACCAGTCGCGGAACCTCATGGTCCGCCCGGGCGAGAAGCTGTGCTGGATCGACTTCCAGGACGCTCTCCTCGGCCCGCGCGTCTACGACCTCGTCGCGCTCCTCAACGACAGCTACCAGGTCTTCGATCGCCCCTTCGTCGAGGCGAGGCTCGACGACTACGCGAAGGCCCGCGGCCTCGGGGCCGAGGATCGCGTCACCCTCGGGCGCGAGTTCGACCGCGTCACGGTGCAGCGGAAGCTGAAGGACGCCGGCCGCTTTGTCTTCATCGATCGCGTGAAGGGCAACCCGTCGTTTCTTCCCTTCGTCGAGCCGACCATCGCCAAAGTGCGCGCGAGTCTCGCCCGCCTCGAGGACGACGAGGACATGCGGACGCTGTCGTCGCTCCTCGCGCGCGTCCTCCCCTGAGCCATGCCGGGCCTTCGCATCCCCCAGCCGCCGGCTTCGGCGCCCGCGCTCTCGGGGGCGTCCGCGCGCGTGATGATCCACCCACACGGCCTCGACCTCGGCCACGGCGACGTGTTGCCGCTCTGGGCCGGGTCGATGCATTACTGGCGCCACCCGCGCGGCGAGTGGCGCGCTTGCCTCCAGGCGATGCGCGCGATGGGGATGCGCCTCGTCGACACGTACGTTCCCTGGGGCGTCCACGAGAGGGCGCCCGGCAAGTTCGACTTCGGCGAGAGCGACCCGCGTCTCGACGTGGCGCACTTCCTCGAGCTGGCCCACGAGCTCGGGCTCCAGTGCGTGCTTCGTCCCGGCCCGCACATCAACGCGGAGATGACCTTCTTCGGACTCCCGGAGCGCATCGTCTGGGATCCCGAGTGCCAGGCGCGTACGCCGGGGGGGCACCCGGTGATGCTGCCGATGGTGCCGGTGGCCTTCCCGGTGCCGAGCTACGCGAGCGACGCCTTCCTCGAGGAGACCGCGCGCTGGTACCGCGCCGTCGGCGAGCGGGTGTCCCGGCTGCGATGGCCCGACGGCCCCATCGTGCTCGTCCAGGTCGACAACGAGGGCGCCCTCTACTTCCGCGACGGCGTCTACGATCAGGACTACCACCCGGACGCGCTGCAGGCGTTCCGCGGCTTCCTGCGCGCGAAGTACCAGCACCTGCACGCGCTCCGCGAGGCGTGGAGCGACGAGACGGTGAGCTTCGCGACGGTCGAGCCGCCGCGGCGCTTCGACGCCAAGGTGGTGAGCGACCTCGCGCGGCACGTCGACTGGACCGAGTTCCACGAGGAGCTGCTCTCGACCGCGATGGAGCGCATGGCGCGCGCGCTGGTCGACGCGGGCTTCGACGGGCTGCCGACCTCGCACAACCTGCCGCTCGGAGAGGCCGCGACGCCGCTGAACCCGGCGCGCATGACCGCGATCGATCTCCTCGGGCTCGACTACTACCACCGGACCAATCCCACCGAGCACTGGATCATGCTCCGCCGCACGACGGAGCTCGCGAGCCGCTGCGAAGGGCGCGGGCGTCCCGCGTATGGCGCCGAGGTGGGCGCGGGCTTCCCGCCCTTCTTCGCGCCCATCGAGACCGAAGAGTCGATGTACGCGCTCATCTGCGCGATGGCCTACGGCCTCCGCGGGTTCAACCTCTACATGGCGGTCGAGCGCGATCGCTGGATCGGCGCGCCGATCGATCCGCACGGCAAGGCGCGCCCCATGGCCGCCGAGTACCGGCGGCTCCTCACCGCGCTCGACCAGGTGAAGTTCCACACCCTGACGCGTCGCACGCCGGTGCGCCTCGTCGTGCCGCGGGCCCTCCGCCGCCTCGCGCGCGCGACGCACGCCTTCGGTCCGCTCACGCCGGCGCTCTTCAACATCCTCGGCGCGGGCTGGCGCGAGAGCGTGCTCGAGCGCGACTTCGGTCTGGGGGCTCCTCCCGTCATCGCCGCCGAGGGCTACCTCCGCGCGTTCGAGCGGGCCCTCCACGCGCGCGGCGTTCCGTTCGCCTACGCCGGCGGCGAGACGGTGGAGCACTCGACGGCCGGCGCGCGCTGGGTCATCTGCGCGAGCGGCGGCGGGCTGAAGCCGCACCTCGTCGACAGCCTCCACGCCGCGCAGGCCTCCGGGATGGTCGTGACGATGGGGCCTCACGTGCCGGAGCTCGACGGCTCGATGAGGCCCTTGCGGCGCCCGGTCGACGTCAGCGGCTTCGAGATCGAGCCGCTCGACGACCTCGCCCGCGCCGACGCGCTCGTCGCGCGCCGCATCGCCGAGCTGAGCCTCCCGACGTTCCCGGTCGATCCGCCCGACGTCCACGTCGCGGTCCACGAGGACGCCGCGGGGAAGCCGCGTGTCGTCTTCGTGATGAACCCCACCGGGGCCGAGATCGTCGCGCGCGTCTCGCTCGCCGGCGTCGAGGCGCTGGTCGACCTGCTGGGCGACGGCGGACGCGTGCAGCGAACGGGGGGAGCCTTCGAGGTCACCGTGCCGGCGCGCGTCGCGAGGCTGATGGCGGTCGAGGTCTAGCCGAGTCGTCAGCCCGTCCGGGACGATCCAGAGCGGGGTCTCCCAGATCCATGCAGGTCTGATCGACGCGCCGAAAAGCCGATGATTCCTGCCGCATTCCTGCGGCGAGAGAGCGGTATGCGCGTTGCTTTGGGCGGGCGCCGGAAGAGGGGCACCGTCATGGAAGCGCGCAGGCTGTCATTTGTCGTCCTCGCTGCACTCGCCGCCGCGCTCGTGGCCGCGGGCTGCTCTCCCGACCCGACCGACGAGTTCGGCGGATGGGTGCCCGATGGCAGCGCGTACTCCGCGACGCCCAGCTCCGGCAACGGCGGCGCCTGTCACGCCGCGGGCGCGACGTGCACCTCGTACACCGACTGCTGCAGCCAGTCGTGCCAGCAAGGGCTCTGCGGCGGCAGCTCCTGCGGCGCCGTCTACGCCGCCTGTCAGAAGGCCGGCGATTGCTGCAGCGGCGTGTGCACGGCCGGCCAGTGCAGCAGCGCCACGTGCGCCTCGTCGGGCAAGGCGTGCCAGTCGAGCAGCGACTGCTGCAGCGGCACCTGCACGAGCGGGGTCTGCGCGCAGCCCGCGTGCGCGGCCGACAACGCCGCTTGCCAGACCAGCGCCGATTGCTGCGACCACGACTGCGTCTCCGGGGTGTGCACGGCGGCGCAGTGCAAGCCCAACGGCCAGGCGTGCTCCAGCTACTCGGACTGCTGCTCGCAGAACTGCGACAACGGCCTTTGCATCGCGCCGGGCACGAGCGCGCCCGTCGACGGCGGCGCCACCGGCGGCGGTACGACCGACGCCGGCGGCGGGGCCATGACGAGCGACTCGGGCGGTGGCGGAGAGGGCGGCGGCGGCACCGACAGCGGCTCCGGCGGGGGTGGCGGCACGAAGGACAGCGGCTCCGGCGGCGGGAACACCGGCGGCGGCGACACGGACTCCGGCAGCTCCGGCGGCGGCAGCACGACGCTCGACGCGGGCGGCACCACGAGCCCGACGCCCGACGCCGGCACCGGCACCGACGCGAGCACCCCCGCCTGCACCGTCGATGGCGACCCCTGCTCGACCAGCGGCGACTGCTGCAGCAGCTACTGCGACACCACCGCCGCCGCCTGCGCCCCCGCGTGCGCGTACGAAGGCGGCGACTGCGTCGACGACTTCGACTGCTGCGGCGTCCTCGTCTGCCGCGACGACGGCACCTGCGGGAGCGGCTCGACCACGCCGGACCCCGACGCCGGTGGCGGCACGCCCACGTGCCTTCCCACGGGCGACCCCTGCGAGGACAACAGCGACTGCTGCAGCGACGCCTGCAGCTTCTACACGTCGACCTGCTACTGAGCCTTCTTCGGCTTGGGCGGCCGGTGCTCGGTCGCCTCCGCGGACTGCTGGGCCTTGAACTCGGCCTCGAGGCGGTGGAGCACCGTCGTCGTCACCTTGCTCAGGTCCGTCGTCGCGGCAATGCCGCCGTCGTCGGCCTTCAGCTTGTCGCTGATCCCCTCGAGCATCCCGGCCCAGGCCATCGCGTCGCGCTCCCGCGGCGTCCTCGCCTTGCTGGGCACCGGGTGACCGGCCGCGCTGGCCGTCTCGGTCAGGAAGCGGAGCCACGTGCCGGGCACGAGCTTCTTCGCGCCGTCCTCCGGCACGTCCGGCGTCGCCACGCCGAAGAGCAGGTTGAACGCGTCCGCCACCGCGTAGAGCTTCAGGTGCTTCGGCAGCCCGCGCGCCACCTCGACGCGGTCGAGCGCGCACAGCACGCCGAACGCGTTGGCCTCCTGGGAGAGGCTCCCGGCGTCCAGCTTGAGGAGCGCCTCGAGCTTCTGGTGCTTGCGGAGGGGCACGACCGCGTCGACCTCGTCCTTGCTCAGCCTGTCCGGCTCGTGGTCGAGATCCCGCTTCACGCGGTCGCCGGCGCGGCGCGCCTCCATCGTCTCGTGCAGCGCGGCGGTGAGGGCCTCCGCGAGCTTCACCACCGCGTCGCGGCGGGGGCCGTCGACGCCGTCCTTCTTCGCGGTGTCGTCGATCTTGGCGATGACGTCGGCAGTGGCGTTCTGCTCGAAGGCGCGCATCTGCTCGAAGTGGGACTTGTCGTCCGTACCCCACACGTGGCGCTCCAGATCGTGGCAGCGGTTCTCGATGCCGGTCACCTTCATCTGATCCTGCTCGCCGAGCGCGTCCGCCCAGAGGCCGCCGAACCAGCACGACGCCGCCAGGACGACGAGCCGGTGGGCCTCTTCCTGCGGGAGCGCTCCCAGAGGCGCCGCCGGCGTCACCGGAGCGCTCGAGGCGACGGGCGGAGGCGTGTCCACGGGCGGGGGCGGGGGCGGCTGGGGGGGCGGCGTCGAGCCCCCGCAGGCGGCGAGGGTGAGGGCGGCGAAGCAGGCGGCGGTCAGCGCGGGAACCACGTTTCGCATGGTGGTCGGATCTCACGAAAAGGCGCGGGAGAGCAAGTGTGCCGGCGCTTGTCGTCCGCCGTCGCCCGCACGTACTCTGGGCGCCCTCGTGCGCCGTCTCCTCGTCCTCCTCGCCGCCAGCGCTCTCCCGGGCGCCCTCCTCGGGGTGGCGGCCTGCGTGTCGGGCGGCAAGGTCACGGTGAACCAGGGGCCGGGGGTCGACGCGACGGCGGACGTCGTGGACGCCGGCGTCGACGCCGCCGAGCCCGACGCGGTGGAGGAGCTGACGGTCGGGGACGCCTGCGGCGACGCGCCGTACGTGACCCTCGGCATCTACGTCGTCGCCCTGTCCCTCGGCAACCTCGACGGCTCGCCGCTCCCGGGGGCCGAGTTCACTTCGCCGCTCTGCCCGAGCCTCGTGAAGTACAGCGACGAGGGCGGCAACATCGTCGGCGAGGTCGCGAAGGACACGCCCTTCTACGGGCGCCTCCAGGCCGCGGACTACGTCTCCGAGCTCGCCCCCGAGGAGATCTTCGACGCCGACAGCACCGGCCACAAGATCGACATGATCCCGACCCTCATCGCCAGCGTCCTTCTCCCGACGTTCGACGCGAGCAGTGAGGCGGCCATCGTCATCGCCGTCCAGAAGGCGGTCGACGACGCCGGCGCCTGCTCCACCTACGACGGCATCACCTTCACCGTGCCCGGGCACCCCGAGGCGGTCGTCACGTACTTCTCGTCGGCCACCATCCCGGCGCCCATCCCGGACGGCAGCGCCACGAGCACCGAGGGCATCGCCGCCATCACCGGGCTCGCCTCGGGCCAGCTCGTGACGCTCGCGGGGACCAAGCCCGGGTGCAACGTCTTCCTCAAGTACCAGACGCAGACCGGGCGCGTGCCGCTGGAGACCGGCTTCGTCTCGCTGATGCCGGCGTACGTCTCGCCCTGACGGAAGGCCGTTGCTCTTCAACAGCCCGCTCTACGGAGTCTTCCTCCTCGGGACGCTCATCGTCTTCTGGCTCCTCCGCCGCGCCCGTTTGCCGCGCGCGCTCTTCCTCGTCGCGGCGAGCTACGGCTTCTACTTCTACGGCACCTGGGAGGCGGCGCGCGACGAGCCGGTGCCGCTGCCCCCGGTCGGCTGGGCGCTCCTCTGCCTCGGGGTCATCTTCGTCGGCAGCACGATCGACTTCTTCGTCGGGCGCGCGCTCGGCCGCGTGACGTCCCGCGCCGGGCGGAACGCGCTCCTCCTCACCTCGATCGTCTACTACCTGGGCGTCCTCTCGGTCTTCAAGTACTGGAACTTCGCCGCCGACTCGTTCGCGTCGCTCTTCGCCGCGCTCGGCGTGCCCCTCCACGTGACGCACCTGCGCCTGGTGCTGCCCTTCGGCATCTCGTTCTTCACGTTCGAGACGATGAGCTACACCATCGACGTCTGGCGCGGCGAGCTCCCGCCGGCGAAGCGCTACCTCGACTACCTCCTCTTCGTCTGCTTCTTCCCCCACCTCGTCGCGGGTCCCATCGTGCGCCCGGCCCAGATGCTCCCCCAGCTCGCCGCCGAGCCGCGCGCCGACGCGGCCATGCAGGCGCGCGGCCTCTGGCGCATCGCCACCGGGCTCGCGAAGAAGATCGTCATCGGCGACTTCCTCGCGCAGGCGCTCGTGAACCGCGTCTTCGCGACCCCCGAGCGCTTCACCGCGCTCGAGGTGCTCCTCGCGGTCTACGGCTACGCGGTGCAGATCTACGTCGACTTCTCGGGTTACAGCGACGTGGCCATCGGCAGCGCCGCGCTCTTCGGGTACGAGCTCCCCGAGAACTTCGACGCGCCCTACGTCTCCCGGAACCTCCAGGAGTTCTGGCATCGCTGGCACATCTCGCTGAGCTCGTGGCTGCGGGACTACCTCTACAAGCCGCTCGGCGGGTCGCGGGGCGGCGCGGTGAGGACCTACCGCAACCTGATGATCACGATGGTCCTCGGCGGCCTGTGGCACGGCGCATCGTGGAACTTCGTCATCTGGGGGGCCCTCCATGGCGGGGCCCTCGCCGTCACGCGTATGTGGCAGCGCTGGCGCGACGGGCGCCGCATACGAGAAGGGAAAGCGAGCGCGCGATCGGGGAGCCCTCTCGGTCAGGTGCTGGCCACCGTGGCGACCTTCCACTTCGTGTGCCTCGCGTGGATCTTCTTCCGCGCGCCGACCTTCGCCCACGCCGGGCTCGCCCTCGAGCAGATGGCGCGCGGCGCGTGGACGATGGGGCACATCACGCCGAAGGTGGTGCCGGTGATCGTCGTCGCGATGGCGCTCCACTTCGTGCCGAAGGACTGGGAGAACCGCGCGCGGGATGCCTTCGTCGGTACACCAGCGGTGGTGCAGGGCCTCGTGCTGGCCGCGGCGGCGATGGCGATTCACCTGGCCGCGAGCGCGAAGCCGGAGCCGTTCGTGTACGGGCAGTTCTAGGAGCGCTCAGGGGAAGCAGGCGTAGAGGAAGATGTCGAGCACGCAGTGGAAGGCGGGCCCCATCGCGGTGCAGTCGACGCACGGCTGACCGGTCATCCCGGGCCCGTTGTTCTCGGGGCACTCGGTGTCGGTGTGCGTCGTGTAGCAGACGTCGTTGACGTCGCAGCACCCGGAGCACGTGCTCGGGCAGTTGGGGTTGCCGACGGGGGAGTCCGTGCCCGTGTCGACCGACGTGTCGGGAGCGCCGGTGTCCATCCCGGCGTCGACGCCGCTGTCCATTCCCGCGGCCTCGGCCTCGGCGTCCGTCGCGCCGGTCTCCACGGTGCCATCCGTGCTGCTGCCGCCCGTATCCGCGCCCGCGCTCGAGTCCGCGCCCGCGTCCGCGCCCGCGCTCGCGTCCGCGCCCGCGTCTGCGCCCGCGTCCGCGCCCGCGCTCGAGTCCGCCGACGTGTCCGCGTCGTCTCCGGCGGCGGTCGAATCGTGCCCCGTCCCGGCCGCGTCGCTGCCCGTCGACGGTCCCCCTCCGTCATCCCCGTCGTCGGTGCCCGGGTCGCCGCCGCTGGCGCACGCCACGGCGAGAAAGAGCAGCACCACCGACGCCGGGAGGAGCCGACGCAACGACATGCCGACGAGATACCGCCGGGCCGCCCCCCCCGGCGCCCCCGGTGCGTCTCGTCATGGCTGGGCCAGCTCGTGCTCCATCTCGGCCACCGCCGGCACCGGCGTGTCCGCGAGCTTCCACGCGTCGACGATGCGCCGCGCCAGCTTGCGCCCGGTCTCGCGGTCCCCGCGCGCGAAGGCCCTCCGCGCCCGCAGCACCGTGAACCAGTCCTCGCCGTTGTAGATCCCGCGCTGGGCCGCCTGCGGCGCGTCGAGCGTGTCGGCCAGATCGTAGAGCTTCGCCGCGTCGAGCACCGTCACGAGGAAGTCCCCGTTGCGGATGACGTTCCACGGCTGCCGCATCGCCCGCCGCGCCGCCTGCCCGGCGCCGTCCACGTCCCCCGCCACCCACCGCTCGGCGGCGTCCACCATCTCGACCGACCCGAAGACCGAGGCCCGCGCCCGCTCGCGCAGGGTCGCCAGGCAACGCCTCGCCTTGTCGGGGCTCGCGAAGGCGCAGATGGCGGCGAGCTTCCCCGCGCCCGTGCCGCCGTCGTAGGTCCACGCCAGCGGGTAACCCTCGCGCACGTAGCGGTCGACGACCGCATCGGCGAGCTCGCGCTCGCGGCCCAGGATGAGCGCGAGGTGCCGCATGTAGCCGATGCCGATGAGCGTGGCGGCGTCGAGCGGCCCGTCGGGCAGGTTCCGCACGAAGCTCTCGTAGGCCCGGGCCATGTCGCTCTTCGCCGCCAGCGCCAGGTTCTCGAGCAGCATCGACTCGGCGCGATCCTTCGCCAGGTCGCTCATGGCGAGGCGCGCCGCGACGCGCAGGGCGAGGTCGATGCGACCCGCGCGCAGCGCCGCGATCCCGTAGTTGTCCGCCCCGCCGCTCGGGTCGAGGAGGTACCAGCGCGCGGTCCAGTCGAGCCCCCGCGCTACGTCGGCGGGCCGCCTCGAGAGACTGCGCCCGCGCCACACCTCGCCCCGATCCGGGGCCCAGGCCGCGGCGGTTCGCGGCCCGAGGCCGTCGCTCTCCCGCACCTGGTTCAGGTCGAACCCCTGGTCGGCGGTCGCGGCGACGCGCGGGTCGAGCGCCGCCGCGGCGAGGTCGTTCGCCTCCCATCGCAGGACGTCGTTCTCGGAGGCCAGGTCCCCTTCGGTCTCCTTCACGATGGCGCGGATGGAGGGATCGCGGACGCTCGGCAGGAGCGCGTCGAACCCGGTCATGATGCGCGCGCGATCGTCGTCCGTGAGGCCCGGCGTCTCGGTGGCGTACTCGAGCAGCGCGCCCACGTCCGAGAGCGGCGGCGGCGCCGGCACCACGCGCATCTTCGTGGGGGGAGTCTCCGCCCCGGGCCCGGGCCCTTCGCACTCGCGTCGCCACGCGGCGCCGGCGCGTCCCGGAGGTCTCGGCGCGGTCGCGGCGCACAGCCGCTCGAGCGCCTTGCTCCGCCCGAAGTAGACCACCTCGAACGGCAGCCGCGCATCCATCATGGCCTCGCGCACCGAGCGCGGGCCGAACACCTCGCTCACGTCGGGGTCGAGCTCGGCGCGCGCCGGCAGCGACGCGGTGGCCACGAGCGCGTCGAGCGCGGCGCCCGTCGCTTCGCCCAGCGTGTCGCCGCTCCCGGTGGCGTCCCCGAGGAGCCGCCCGCCCGCCGCGTGGAGGCTCACGTGCACCTGAAAGCCCGCGTCGCTCGCGTCGACGCTGCCGTCGGCGTAGGGGAGGCCCCGCCGCCGCGCCTCGGCGACGGCCCGCTCGCGGGCATCCCGCGCCTCGTAGGGATCCTCGGGGAAGTCCTGGGCCGGCAGGTGCGGCAGGTCCAGGAGATCGGCCGGAAAGCGCACGTGTCGGTGCATCCCGCCGAGCGCGGGGGCGGCGTAGTCGCAGAAGCGGAAGGCCCCGGCGGCGCCGAGCCAGGCGGCCGGCGTCCCGTGGTCGCGCCCTTCGAACGGGACGCACGCGAGCACGGGGTCCGCGACCGCCAGCGGGTTGCGCTGCGAGCGCCACGCGACGACGCTCGCCGCCGCGGCCGCCGTCACGCCGAGGGCGGTCAGCGCCCACCTTCGCCACGAACGCGCCCCGCCGGGCGTCGGAGCCGTGCTCGTTCGTCCGTCGGTTCGCGAGAGCACGGTCACGGTGGAGGCGCTCGGCGAGGGGAGGGCCTCGGCGACCACGCTCGGATCGGGCTTCACGCTGCTGGTGACGCCGCCTGCCTCCGCGAGCGCGTCGGCGAAGGCGTCGATGTCCGGGTAGCGGTCGGTCGGCTCCTTGGAGAGCGCCCGCTCGAGCACCGGCTGCAGATTCTCCGAGAGCGCCGGATCCGTCGACACCTGCAGCGGTGGCGGCGGCTCGCTGAGGATGGCGGTCAGGAGCCGCAGCCCCGACGACGTCGGCCAGGGCAGCACCCGGGCGAGCACCTCGTATGCGGTCACCGCGAGCGCGAACTGGTCGGTGCGCGCGTCCGCCGGCTTGCCGTGGGCCTGCTCGGGCGCGAGGTACGCGGGCGTCCCGATGAAGGACCCACGGGCGGTCAGCGTGAGCGGGGCGACGCCTTCGCCGAGGCCGGGCTTGGCGATTCCGAAGTCGAGCAGCACGACGCGGCCATCGCTGCGGAGCATCACGTTGTCGGGCTTCACGTCGCGATGCACGAGCCCGGCGCGGTGGGCCGCCCCGAGGGCGCGCGCCGTCTCGACGATGGCGAAGACGCGGGCGCGGTCGTTCCAGGCGTCGCTCTTGATGAGCGCGCGGAGCGAGGCGCCCTTCACGAGCTCCATGACGAGGAACGCGCCCCCATCGTCCGTGTCGCCGACGTCGTAGACGTGCGCGATGCCCGGGTGCTCGATCGACGCGCCGAAGAGGGCCTCTCGACGGAGGCGCTCCCTGGCGGCGGCATCCCCCACGGCCTGCGGCGGGAGGAGCTTCACCGCGACCTCGCGGCGGAGCCTCTCGTCGGTGGCGCGATAGACGGCGCCCATGCCCCCCTCGCCGACCCGCTCTCCGACGCGGTAGCGGCCCGCGAGGAGCTGGCCCTCGACCTCGGACGCGCTGCTCACGCGCGGAGGATAGCCGAAGGCGTCCCGAGGACGGCGCACCCCAACGGACGACGGGTCGATTCGTGGGATCGCATGGCACATTCGGTCGCGTAGGGAGGTCGGGCTCTCCCTGCGCCTGTCACCGAATGACCGAAGCCAGGGGCTTCCGTCGATGACGGATGCCGCTACCGGCCCCAGAAGACCCTCCTGCGGGCCCGTGGCGCAGGAGCGGGTGAACCTGTACGATTCTCGTAGGCAATGTGAACCGGGCGCGGGTCCTCCTGGCGGCAATCGTCGCGGGTGCGCTCGCCGTCGGCGCTTACTTCGTGTGGCGCCCGTCCGACGAGTCGCGCATCCGCGCTCAGCTCGAGCGGCTCGCGGTGGCGGTCCGCATCCAGGACGCCGACGCGCAGGCGAACCCCATCGCGCGGCTGGCCCACGTGAACGGCGAGGTCGACGCGCTCTTCGAGCCGGAGGCGCGCGTGAACGTTCCGGAGCTGACCGACCTCGGCTCGGGGCACGCGAGCCGGCGCGAGCTGGCGGAGCTCGTGGCGGGCGCGCCCCGCTACGTGAAGACGTTCGACGTGGGCTTCGGCAGCGTGACGATCAAGATGGACGACGCCCGGACCACGGCCTTCGTCGGGGCGATCGCGAAGGTGAACGTCGTACAGCGCGACGGTGCGGTCGACCGGGGTGAGCGCGCGGTGGACGTGCACTTCGCGAGGAACGACGGCACCTGGGTCATCCGCACGCTGACGGTCTGGAGCCCGGAGGACGCGCCGGCACGCTAGGCGGCGAGGAGGCTCAGTAGCGGATGTGGGCCACGTTGGTCGCGACGATGGCCAGCTCGCCGTCGCGGTCGCCGATGCCGAGCTGGTCGGCCGGCCCTCCGGGGTGGGCTACGGCGGTGACGCCCGCGCTCGCGATGAGCTCGAGATCCCCCGCCTCCGTGATGGGCCCGTCGCTCGCGAGCACCGCGCGCTCGGCGTACGTCCCCGCCTCGTCGAGAGCTCGCTCGATGGCCCTCCGCCGCGACACCTCGCCCGCGGCGATGGCGACGGTGCGCATCGAGGCCCCGTCCTGGCGCGCGAGGACGATCGCGTCCGAGCGCGCGTACTTCGCCACCGCCCACGCGAAGACGAGCGCGCGACGCTCGCTCTCGGTGCAAGGGCGCCCGGCCGCCGCTCCCGCCTCGACCTCGCCGCGGCACGTCGTGTCGCGCGCCTCGACGAGGAGCCCCCCGGGGATGACCACGATCGAGATGTCGCGCGCGTCCGGCGCAATCATGCCCCCCGTCGCGAGGAGCGAGACCCCGCGCCGCTCGGCGGCTCGCTCGACGGCGACCGGGTCGACGGTGGGCGCCGCGATGACCGCCACCGGGGCGCTGGCGAGGAGACCGAAGACCTCCGCGGAGGCCCCCACGTTCATCGCGACGACGGCGCCCGACAGGTCCGCCGGGATGCGCTCCGCGATCGCCGCGACGGCCGCCGCGATCGTCGCTGCGCTCACCACGTGCAGCGGCTTCTGGCGCGCCAGCAGGACGGCGGTCGGCGAGAAATGCTCCGCGAGGAGCTCCATGGCGAGCGCGGCGTCGCGCGCGCGGGTCACGTCGAGCGGGCCGGTGGGGCCGTAGTTGAGCGTCGTCGGCAGCGAGCCGGGCAGCTCGTCGTCGGCGCGATAGAGCCACGCCGGCGAGGCGGCCCCGGCCCCGTCGGCCAGCCGGAAGAGGCGCCGGTAGCCGGCCACGAGGATCTCGGGGACCTCCTGCCGGAAGCCCGCCTCGTCGAACGACGTCAGCTCGCGCGTGAGCGGGCCTTCGTAGGCGGCGAGCTTGGCGATGGCCCGCCGCGCCATGAGCCGCTGGAACGGGAGATCGAGCTCCCCCTTCTCGACGAGCATCGCGATGATCGCCCGGTAGTCCTCGGGATCGGCCACGACGCACGTCCGCTCGAAGCAGGCCACCGCGCTCCTCACGATGTGCGGGTCGACGACATCCATCTCGAACGCGAGGAGGTCGAACCCCTCGCGCGGCGGCGTGCGTCCGAGCGGCGCCGGCAGCTCCACCGCGACGACGTCGATCGCCTCGCCCGTCGGCGCCCGCAGCGTGGGGTCCGCGGCGTCGCCGGTCGAGCAGAGGCCCGAGGTCTCCGTCACCGGGAGGCCGAGCGCTCGTAGCTGCGCCGCGGTTCGGCGGGTCGCGAGGAGCTTCGTTCCCTGCGTGTCCACGAGGAAGCGCGCGAGCTCCTCGACGGCGAGCGGGTCCTCGACCGAGAGGAGCGCGTGAAGGACCTTCATGGAGCAGCCCATCATACGCGCCCCGCTCCGCGATCGGCGGCGCGCCGAGCGTGTGGTATTCTTCGATCGTGGCCGTCCTCTACACCGTGGCCCCCGGTGACTGCCTCTACAGCATCGCGAAGGCGAACGACTACGCGAGCTGGGAGACCATCTACGACGACCCCGAGAACCAGGACTTCAAGCAGGCCCGCCCCGACCCGAACGTCATCTACCCCGGGGACCAGCTGATCCTCCCGGACCAGGAGCCGTCGACCAAGTCGGTGTCGTGCGCGACCGACAAGAGCCACAAGTTCCAGCTCAAGTTGCAGCGCGTCCTCTTCCGCGTGAAGGTGAAGGACGAGAACGACGCCCCCATCAGCGGGAAGAAGTACCGGCTCGACGTCGCCGGCGCGCGCCTCACCGGGACGACCGACGGCGATGGAGTGGTCGAGCAGCGCGTCCCCGCCGACGCGATGACGGCGCGCCTCTGGGTGTTCTTCAGCGCCGACCTCGAGAAGGGCGAGTACCTGATGTGGGACGTGGGCCTCGGGTACCTCGATCCGAACGAGTGCCCGGAGGGGGTGCAGGAGCGGCTGAACAACCTCGGCTACGTGTGCGGCGACCCCGACGGCCAGTGGCACGACGGGATGGACGTCGCGGTGCGCACCTTCCAGAGGGACGCCGGCGTCGACGCGAGCGGCCAGGCCGACGCCGGGACGGTCAGCAAGCTGAAGGACGTGCACGGGAGCGCGTGACGCGCGCGGGCCGTCACTCGGCCGAGAGCCGCTTCGTCCCCGCCATCGGGACCCACTCGGTCTCCTTGCCTTGCCATCGCCAGACCGGATCCTGGGTCGCGGCGTCGAAGACGAAGTCGGTGCCGTCGTTCGAGCTCGCGAGCGGCACGACGACGAGCTGCCCGCCGACGAGCTCCAGGGGCAGCGCGACGCAGTGCCCGCTCGCGATCGGCACGCCCTGCGCGTAGCTGGCGAAGTTCGCCTTGCCGGCGGCCTGCGCCTGCGGCGCGAACGACGCGGGGTCCCCCGAGGCCCCGAAGTGCTCGGTGAAGAGCCCGGTGCGAAAGGCCTTCAGGTCCTCCTGGCAGGCCTGGAAGTAGCCCGGGTACGCCGGCCAGAGCTGCACGCAGATCTCGGTGTCGCGGTTGCCGGCGAGGCTCCGCTCGTTGAGGTTCGCGCTCCCGAAGATGATGTACGCGTCGTCGATGATCATGAGCTTCGAGTGCACGTAGATCATGTACCGGTTGTTCATCTGCACGCGGTCGTCGCGCGAGAGGTTCATCGGAACGATCTGCGTGCCGTCCGCGATGAAGGAGTCGTGCGTCCCGTCCGAGTAGGTGCGGTTGCCCTGGGCGTCGACGAACATGACCTCCTTGCCGGTGGCGAGCTTGCCCGCGGGGGGGAACACGTTGTTCCCCTTGGGGACGCCGTTGCGGACGGGGAAGAAGAAGGAGAGGTACTTCTTCCAGTCGCCCATCGAGGCCTGGATGCGCTTGATCATGTACTCGATGGTCTTCCACTCGTAGAAGCGCTGCGTCTCGTTGGGGACCGCGTCGGGGGCTCCCTCCGGGTACATCGGGGTGATGACGTAGACGTGGACGCGCTTCTGCTCGATGCGGTCGCAGAGCGCGACGGCGATGCGGTTCCCGATGGTGTTCGACTCGGGATCGGGCGGGTTCCACTGGTCGCCGGCGCTGATGAAGTACTGCGTCTCGATGTAGACGTACTTCTCGGCGAGGCCGATGGCGTTGAGGTACGCGTCCTGGATGCTGTGCTCGTAGTCCTGCCCCAGGACCCAGCGGAAGTCGTTCGCGTAGGGAGAGGTCGCCGGGGTGGAGAGGCGATTCGTCTCCCACGACTCGCGCACCATCGAGCGGACCACCTGGCCGGTCCAGGGGAAGCTCTTCTCCTGCCCCTTGGGCGCCGGCTCGTTCTGCTGGATGAACTTCGTCTTGTCGTGGAGCGTGTCGTAGAGATCGTTCACCAGCTTCGTCTTGTCGGTGGGCCGCCACGACGACGGGTCCGAGGGGGAGCCCGCGCCGGGGTCGTAGTCGTCCATGCTTCGCGGCGAGGGCGGCCGCGGCCGGACGCCCGCGAGATCGCCGCGGTCGCCGCTGATGTACGAGTTCCACCGGCCCACCCACTCGCGCACGAAGTCCCACGCCGAGGGCCCCGTCACCGACCCGTAGATGTCGTGCCAGGGCTCGCGCGGCATCGTCACCGCCGAGCCGAGCTTGTGGGGCTTCGTGCGGGCCACGCTGAGCGGCTCCTTGCGCGGCTGGTCGTTCTGGAACTCGCCGCTGTACCAGTCGTCGTAGTAGAAGCCGTCCTTCCCCTTGATCGGGCAGAAGAGCTCGCGCATGAAGTCCTGCGCCGCGGCGGAGCTCGGGTCGATGGGGTGATCGCCCGAGTCCCAGCGGCCCTTGGTGAGGTCGAGGCCGCCGAAGAAGGCGCGGATGGTGGGCCGGTCGCCGCCCGGCTGGTCGAGGATGACGTACTTCTGGTGGTGCGAGTGCGCGCGGTGCTCGCCGGTCCGGTTGGCCGCGCGCCAGAGGAAGTTCTTCGGCAGTGGCGCGCCCGCGATCGTCGTCAGCCGCTCGGCGCCGTAGTAGCTCTGCTCGTCGCCCGGGATGCCGAGGCCGCGGTAGACGCTCCCCTCCCAGGGCTGCCACACGAGGATGCCGACGAGCACGCCGGCGTTGGCCCGGTCGACGAGCAGCTTGCCGATGGTGTCGGCGACGGACGCGCTGCTCCCGTTGCGTTTCACGCGGAAGTACGGGTGAAACGACCAGTCGGAGACGAAGATGAACTTCGTCGCCTTCCCGATCGCGGCCACGATGTCGTCGAAGGCGGAGGGCTTGGCCGCGCCGTGCGCGTAGAAATGCATCTGGTTGCCGGCGTGCCAGTCGTAGGTCGCCTGGACGCCGACGCGCATCGCGTGCGGGGTGAACGCGACCGACACGCCGTTCGACTGGCCCGGCTCGGGCTCCGTCATCTTCACGTACACGACCCACTGCTTGGCCTTGTAGACCTCCCCCTCGGGCGGGATGTCGGGTAGCGCGAAGTAGAGGACGACCGATCCCGCGACGAGGCCGGGCACGCGCACCGCCACGAGGCGGTGGGGCTGGGGCGCGCC
>JBEKGQ010000020.1:0-21406 GCA_050012715.1 Polyangiaceae bacterium | reverse complement strand
AATTACGGGTGAAGGGCCTGCCGACGCCGGCCCGGAACGAGACCCATCCCAACGAGGTCATCCCATGCCGAAGACTAGCAGCCGTGCCGACGTCCTCGCCGCCGACCAGAACCTGATCGACGGCATCCAGAAGAACACCGCCAAGCTCCCCGCTTCCTTCCCCGTCGGGAGCGTGACCACGACCCCCGCGGACATGGTCACCGTCCTCCAGGGCCGCATCACGACGGGCAAGGCCGTCATCCAGGCCGAGGCGGCGCGCACCGCCGCGATCCAGACCGACGACGCCACGCGCGCCCAGTCGCAGACGAAGGTGTCGGCGTTCCGGCGCATCATCATCGCGATGTTCCTGCAGTCGCCGGATGTCCTCGGCGACTTCGGGCTGGCGGCGCCGAAGCCACCGCTGAAGACGGCGGAGACCAAGGCGGCCGCGGCCACCAAGGCCGCGGCGACCCGGAAGCTGCTGGGGACGAAGGGCCCCCAGCAGAAGAAGGCCGCCAAGGCGGCGGCGGCGGCCGCGGCGACGGCCCCCGCGCCGACCGCCGCGCCCGAGGCATCGCCGGGCACCCCGGCGACGGCCCCGGTCGCGCCGGTGGAGCCCCCCGCGGCTCCGGCGGCGGCGCCGGCGGCTCCGGCCAAGTCGCCGAGCTGACGGCGGCGTGAGCGAGGGAGGCGGCTCCGGTTCCGGCCGGGGTCGCCTCCCGCGGGCGGGCGTCGTATACGCTCGCGCGCGATGCGTGCCTTCTTCGCGGCCGTCGAGCAGGGCCTCCCCGTCGTCCGCGTCGCGGACCTCGCGCCGCCGCTTGCGGCCGACGAGTACGCGGCCCTCCGCGCCGCCGGCATTCTGCGCGACGAGGACCGCGCCGGCGTCGACGAGATCTCCGTCCCCGACTTCGCCCGCGCTCTCCGCGCGCTCTACGGCGTCGCCGGACGCGGTCTCCCGGTCCCGGCGCGCTTCGGGCGCGACCCCGCGCACCTCGGCTGGATCGGCGAGGGCAACACCGAGCGCGACGTGCTCCTCCTGACGGGCCCGGGCCTCACGCTGGGCTACCACCTGCTCCGCTCGCGCCGCACCCTCTTCCTGCTCCCCACCGCGCACCACCTCACGGACGCCCTCCGCGCCAAGCACGGACGCGACGCGTACCTCTCCATCGACGTCCTCGAGGAGTCGCTCGCCGTTCACGACGGCCACCTCGCCCGCGCCGGCGTCCGCGCGCCCTCGGCGCCGGACCTCTCGAGCCTCTCCTCCGCGCCCCCGCCTCCGCCGCTCGCGCCGGCGCCCGCGTCGCGCCTCATCCGCGGCGCCAAGCGCTGGAATCAGATCCGCATCGCCCTCGTCAACCCCACCACGGTGCACATCGACTTCCCGGGCGTCTCCGTGCGGCGGACGCACATCGACCTCGGCATGGCGCGCAAGGGGAACCGCGAGCCCCTGCGCGAGTGGGCCCTGCTCGTCGAGGTGTGCGAGAACCACGGCATCTTCCTGGGCCACCAGTTCGGCGGCGCCGACGCCACGAAGAAGCTCGTGAGCCGCCTGAGCAAGGTGCTCCGCGCCGTCTTCGACCTCCGCGAGTCCGCGTTCCATCCGTACCGCCCCCGGGAGGGCTGGCAAGCGTGCTTCCAGGTGTCGGCGCACTACCGCCGCGGCGAGTGACGGCCGCCGGCCCTACTTGTCGATCTTCTGGAGCGTGCCGTCCTTCCACCCGCCCGCTTCCGTGCCCTTCGTCGTGAAGTACACGGTGGTCGCGTCGACGATGATCGACGTCGGCGACTGGAGCCCGTCGACGTACGTCTGCCCCTTGCCGCCGGCCTTCGGCACCCGGGCCACCGCGTCCGGCGTCAGGAAGTACACCCAGTTCTCGTCGATCGCGATGTCGGCCACCTTGCCGGAGCCCTCGGCGATCTTCACGAGCTCGCCCTTCGACTTGGAGGCCTTGTAGACCTTCGGGCCCGTCTGCCAGTAGACGTTGTCGCCGTCGGAGTGCACGTTGGACGCGCCGTCGGCGCCCCGGACGAGCACCTGCTGGTTCGTCCCGGCCTTGGTCGACTCGACGATCCCGCCGTCGGCGAACTTGTTGGCCTCGGTGCCGCCCATGCTCCAGTAGACGTGGCCCCCGTCGAGCGCGATCGCGTTCGCGCCCTTGAAGCCGCCGGCGAGCGCCTGCGGGGTGCCGCCCGACTTGTTCTCCTTCACGACCCCGCCGCCGAGCAGCCAGTAGAGGCTCGTCTCGTCGATGGCGATGCTCTCGATCGACGCGAACGTGCTCGACGCGACGATGGTCGGCTTGCCGCCGTTCTTGTCCTGCCGGGTCAGGGTGCTGAGCTTGTCCTGCTGCGACGTCCAGAAGACGTCGGTGTCGTCGACCGCGATGCTCGAGTTCGACGCGAACGGCTTTCCGTTGCCGGCGAAGACGACCATCGACGTGCCCCCGCGCTTCGGGATGCGCGCCACGTCGCCGTCGATCTCGTCGACCCAGTAGACGTGCGTCTTGTCGACCGCGACCGCGTTCGGCGAGTGGAGGTCCTTCACGAGGACGGTGGCGCCCGACGGCGTCGCGGTCGTCGGGGCCGCCGCGCTCGAGGCGGCCGGCGCGGCCGAGGCGGAGCCGACGTCGGCCAGGGGGGCGACCGCGGAGCCCTCGCCGAGCGCCGTCACGACCGGCGGCGAGTTCGCCGGCGGCGTCTGCGAGCCACCGCACGCGTAGGCGCCGACGACCCCCGTCGCGATGACCCCGAGACCGATGCTCACGAACCGCATGCGAACCCCCTTCCTCTCGTCGAAGAGACAAGAGTAACCGACCTTCGGGAGGCCGTGCCGCGCGATTCACGCGCTGCATCACGAGGCGATTTCGCGGACGCCCTCGACGAGCCGGTCGATCTCGGCGGTCGTGTTGAAGACGTGGGGGCTCGCCCGCACCGTCCCCTCGAGCTTCGCGCGCGCGTGGAGCACGTGGGTGCAGTGGAAGCCGCCCGACACGCACACGCCGAACATGTCGCAGAGGGCGCGGGCGACGTTCTCCTGCGTCATCCCGGGCGCGTCGACGACGAAGGTGGCGAGCGCGATGCGCTTCTCCGGCGGAACGTCGGCGGCGAGGACGCGCACGCCGGGGAGCTCGCGGAGGCGGCCGACGAGGTAGCGCGCCATGGCGACGTCGTGCTTCTGGATCGTCTCGAGGCCGATGGCGCGCATCCAGCGGATCGCGGCGCCGAAGCCGATGGTCGACTCGATAGCCGGGGTGCCGGCCTCGAAGCGAAAGGGGACGTCGCGCGGGTGGAAGTGGCTCGGCGCCGTGCCGAGGACGTCCTCGTTCATGGCCACCATGCCGCCGCCCACCTGATAGAGCGGGAAGTCCCGCAGGCGCTCGCGCTTCGCGTAGAGGATGCCGACGCCGCTCGGGCCGAAGGCCTTGTGCGAGCTGGCGGCGAGGAAGTCCACGTCGAGCGCGCGGACGTCGATCGGCAGGTGCGCGATCGACTGCGCGGCGTCGAGGAGCACGGGGATGCCGCGGGCGTGCGCGACGCGGACCACCTCGTCGACCGGGGCGATGCACCCGGTGACGTTCGACACGTGGCCGATCGAGACGAGGCGCGTCCGGTCCGTGAGGAGCGACGCGAGCGTCTCCCAGCGCGGGACGCCGTCCGGATCGATGGCCATCGGGACGGGCCGCGCCTTCACCCGCCACGGGAGCCAGTTGGCGTGGTGCTCGCTCGCCGGGAAGACCACCTCGTCCTCGCTGCCGAGGCTCATCGCGTGGGCGACGAGGTTGATCGCCTCGGTCGTCCCGCGCACGAAGACGATCTCGTCCGGCGCGGCGCCGATGAGGCCCGCGGCCTCGATGCGCGCGGCGTCGTAGAGCTGGGTGGCCTCCTGGCCGAGCGCGTGGACGCCCCGGTGCACGTTGGCGGTGCACCGCTCGTAGTACTGGACGACGGCGTCGATGACCACGCGCGGCTTGGGCGTCGTGGACGCGCTGTCGAGGAAGGCGAGCGGCTGCCCATCGAGCTGGCGCGCGAGCATCGGGAACTCGGGGCGCAGGCGCTCGGCGAGCGCGTCGATGGCCGCGCGATCGGCGTCGAGGTCGGCCACGGCTCAGGCTCCCTGGAAGCAGCGGGCGAGGTCGAGCGGGAAGTGCCGCTTGCTCACGCGGAACTTGCCGCTCGGCTCGATGGGGATGGCGGTCGTGGAGCGCGCCGTCAGCTCGAGCCCCTCGAGCAGCGGGGCCAGGCGCGTGCGCGCCTCGTCGACCACGCGCGCCGCGTCGCCGTCGGCGACCACGTCGAGCTCGACGCGCTCGGGGGTGCGCTGGTTACACTGCCAGAGGCGCACGCCGTCGACGGCACCGAGCGCGCGGTCGAGGGCCCCCGCGGTGACGAGCGCGCCGTCGGGACGCACGAGCGCGTCGTCGACGCGACCCTCGACGCTCGCGAGCGGGGGCACGCTGGTCCAGCGGCGCGGGCCGGCGGGGTCGACCTGCACGAGGTCGCCCACGACGTAGCGGACGAGCGGCATCGCGACGCGGTCGAGCGACGTGACGAGGACGAGCGCGACGTCCTTCGCGCCCGGCGTCGGGACGCGCGCCGGGAGGAGCTCCACGTGCGTCGTGAAGGGCGCGTGATGCAGCCGCCCGTCGTCGCCCTCGGTGAAGAGGACGCCCACGTCGCTCGCCCCGTAGAGCTGGAGGAGGGGCCCGGCGTACACGTCGCGGATCGCGCGGAGGTAGGCGCGCGTCGTGAAGGCATAGGTGAGCTGGACGTAGCCCCCGACGGGCAGGGTGCGCCCGTGGGCCTTCGCGAAGCGCGCCAGGGTGGCGAGGTAGAGTGGGTCGCTCTCGAGGCCGAGCGTCGCGTGGTGGGCGAGCTCGTCGAGCATCCGCGTCTGCTCGTCGTCGGTCCAGAACATCGGGTCCGGGCGCTGGTTCAAGAAGAGGAGGTACTCGTCGACGCGCTCCTCGTAGGGGAGATCGCCGATGTGGCACGTCCCGAGCCCGCACGCGGGCGTCGTGAGGACCGACTCGCGGAAGGGGCCGTGCTCGCCGTCGATCGTCCCGGCGACGACGGGGTTCGTGCGGATCGCCCGCATCTCCTGGCGGAACCACCAGCCGGCGTCCCAGAGGATGCGCATGCGCTCGCCGGTCGACCCGCTCGTCTCGACGAGCTCGAGCGCGCCCGACTCGAGGTCCGCCCGCGCGTCGCGCCCCGCCGGGACCCACGCCTTGTTCAGCGTGGCCCGCACGTCCTTCTTCGTGAGCAGCGGGATGCGCGCCAGCGCCGCCGCGAGCGGCGTCCCCGGCGCGGGCGGAGCGTCCCCCCGCTTGCGGTAGAACGGGATGTCCCGGAACGCGCGCGCGACGGCGCCGACGGTGCGCGCCTCGTGCTCCGGATCGACCCGCGGCTCGTCCGGGCTGAACGGAGACCAGGCCTCGATCGCGGGCGAGGGGGCGGCCGACATGCCCCTGGCTTAGCACGCTCGTCACGGAGCGAGCACGCGGAGGCTCCCGGCGACGACGCCGTAGCCGCCCTCGGCCTTGAGCGTCTTCCACACCTCGGGCGCCGTGGAGCGGCCGGCGAGGAGGGCGCGGTAGGCGCCGACGATGCGCGCCACGTCGTCCGCCGATTCGCGCACGAGCTCGATGCGGAAGCGCCGGACGCCGCTCTTCTGCAGCGCGGGCACGACGCTGGCGGCGGACTGGGCGGAGGCGTGGAACACGGTGTTGCGGCAGCCGACGTCGGCCTCGACGGGGTGATCCATGCCGGCGCGGTCGCGCAGCGAGACGCGGTGCTTCTCGCACGGGCGGCCGCAGTCGCGGTGGTCGCGTCCCTGGCTGAGGAGCGCGGCGATCACGCAGTGCTCCATGTGAAAGAGCGGCATGGGGTGGTGCACGACGACCTCGGCCCAGGCGCCGAACGGCGTCGCGCAGAGGGCGGCGAGCTGGGCCGCGTCGAGGTCGAACGACGGCGTGAACGCGAGGAGGCCGCGCGCGAGGATCTCGGCCGCGGTGAGGCGGTTCGTGACGTTCAGCGAGAAATCGCCGATGCGCGCGACGCCGCCGCCCGCGTCGTGGAGCGCGCCGAGGGACCGCACGAGGAGCGCGTCGGGGGCGAGCTCGAGGAGGTAGCGGTCGATCTTCTCCTCGCCGGGCTTGCGGATGCGCGGCGGGGCGAGCGTGACGTGCGCCGGGACGGGGCGCGCGCGGAGGCTGCGGAGCGCCGCGCCGGTTCCCGTCAGCTCGAGGAAGTCGAGGACCACGCCGTCGGCGCCCGCGTCGAGCGCCGCGTGCGCTTGGTCCGCGGTGCGGCACAGGACGAAGAGGCCCGCCGGCGGCGGCGCGCGATCCGGAGGGACCGCGGCGGCGAGGAGGGCGCCGTGGGTGACGGCGGTCGTGACGTGGCGCGCGTGCCCGGACGCGACGAGCGCGTCGGCGAGGGCGCGGCGCGCGCGGTTGAGCGCCGACATCGGGAGCATCGCGCCCTCCGGCAGCTCCACGTCGAGCGATGCCAGCGCGAACGGGGTGTCCCCGAGGCGCGCGAGCTTCTCCTCGATGACCGCGCGGGTCGTCGCCGCCGTCCGCGCGCGTTCGACGGGGGCGTCGCTCGTCACCTCGGCGGCGTGACCGCGCGGGCTCGTCGCCGACAGCACGAAGGCCTCCCCGAGGACGCCGCGCAGCCGCACGTCGATGGCGACGCGCTCCGCCTCCCGCTCGATCCGCGCGCCGATGCTCTTCTCGTTGACCGGATCGTTCGTCTTGAAGACGCGCCGCCCCCCGCCCGCGCCCGCGACGTCGCGCTCCGGCCCGAGCCACACCCGCCACGCGCCGTCGTCGCGCGCCTCCACGTCCCAGACTCGGCCGCCCACTTCCCCTTCGCCACCCCACCCGCCCTCGACGAGCAGCCCATCCCCGCGCGCGACGCCCGCCTCCGCGCGCACGACCACGAGGTCGCGCCCCCGCACGCGCTCGACGCCCTCGCACGTCCCCACCTGGAGCCCCCGGTGATCGCACCCGCGCCCCTCGACGAGCCGCTGGTGATTCACCCCCGCGAGGAACCCCGGCCCCGAGCCGCGCGTGAACGTCTGCAGCGCGACCCGCCGCTCCTCTTCTCCCGCGTGCGTGTCGATCGCGGCCCGGTACAGCGCCGTCGTCGCCGCGACGTACTCCGGGCCCTTCAGGCGCCCCTCGATCTTCAGCGACGAGACGCCCAGCTTCGCCAGCTCCGGCACGAGCGCGCTCGCCTCGAGGTCCTCCGGCGACAGGAGATACGCCCGGTCGCCGAGGTCGCGCCGCACGCCGTCGACCACCAGCTCGTACGGCAGCCGGCACGCCTGCGCGCACGCTCCGCGGTTCGCGCTCCGGCCGCCGATCGCCTCGCTGGTCATGCACTGCCCCGAGTAGGAGATGCACAGCGCGCCGTGGACGAACACCTCCAGCTCCGCGTCGGTCCCCGCGCGGATCGCCGCGATGTCCTCGAGCGACAGCTCGCGCGCGAGGATGACCCGCGTGGCCCCCATCGCGCGCGCCAGCTCCACCCCGGCCGCGTCGGTGCACGTCATCTGCGTCGACGCGTGGATGTGCAGGTCCGGCGCGATGGCTCGCACGAGCTTCGTGACGCCGAGGTCCTGCACGATGACCGCGTCGACCCCCGCCGCGGCGCACGCCCGCACCGCCGCCTCGAGCGACGCGAGCTCCGCGTCGAAGACCAGCGTGTTCAGCGTGACGTAGCCGCGCACGCCGTGGGCGTGCAGCTCCCGCATCGTCGCCTCGAGGCCCCCGATGTCGAAGTTCGTCGCGCGGGCGCGCGCGTTAAAGCCCTGGAGGCCGAAGTACACCGCGTCGGCCCCGGCGCGGACGGCGGCGCGCATCGCCTCCGCGTCCCCCGCGGGCGCGAGCACTTCGGGGCGACGGGACACGCGGACCTAGCTTCGCCGCCCGTGACGCGCGAGGCGCTTGGCGATGCGGAAGCCCATCTCGAGCGCTTGCCGGTAGTTGAGGCGCGGATCGCAGGCGCTCGCGTAGTTGCGATCGAGATCCTCGACGGTCAGCCCGGCCGCGCCCCCGATGCACTCGGTCACGTCCTCGCCGGTCAGCTCGAAGTGGACGCCCCCGAGGTACGTCCCGCACGCGTCGTGGACGTCGAACGACGTCTCCACCTCGCGGAGGATGTCGTCGAAGTCGCGCGTCTTGATGCCCGACGGCGCGGACTGCGTGTTGCCGTGCATCGGGTCGCACACCCAGAGCACGGTGCGGCCCGCGCGCTTCACCACCTCGACGAGCCCCGGCAGCACGTCGCCCACCTTCGTCGCGCCCATGCGCGTCACGAGCGCGAGCTTGCCCGGCTCGTTCTTGGGGTTGAGCGCGTCGATGATGCGGAGCGCCTGGTCGGCGGTGACGCTCGGCCCCAGCTTGATGCCGATGGGGTTCTCGATGCCGCGGAAGTACTCGAGGTGCGCGCCGTCGAGGGCCCGCGTGCGCTCGCCGATCCACGGGAAGTGCGTCGTGAGATCCCACCAGCCTTCGCGGCGGGGGACCTGGCGCGTCTGCGCGGACTCGTAGTGCAGGTTGAGCCCCTCGTGGCTCGTGTAGAAGTCGACCCGCGTCAGCTCCTCGATCGTCGATTCGCCCAGCGCCTCCATGAAGCGCAGCGCCTCGGCCAGGGACCGCGTCGTCTTCTCGTACTCCTCGCGGAGCGACGCGGGGACGCTCGCGTGGCGGAAGAACGGCAGCTCCCACTGCTCCGGGTGGTGCACGTCGGCGAAGCCGCCGGCGGAGAGCGAGCGGATGAAGTTCAGCGTCATCGCGGCGTGGCTGTACGCGACGACCATGTTCTCCGGGTCGGGCTTGCGGCTCGTCTCGTCGAACCCCGCGCGGTTGACCATGTCGCCGAAGTAGCTCGGGCGCACGATGCCCTCGCGCGACTCCACCGGCTTGCTGCGCGGCTTCGCGTACTGCCCCGCGAGGCGGCCGACGCGCACGACCGGGCGCTTGCCCTCGTGGATCATCACGAGCGACATCTGGAGCAGGATCTTCAGCTTGTCGGCGATGACCGGCGAGCGGCAGTCGGCGAGCGTCTCCGCGCAGTCGCCACCCTGGAGGAGGAAGCGCTTGCCCTGCTGCGCATCGGCCAGCAGCGCCTTGAGGCGCGAGATCTCCCACGACGTGACGAGCGGCGGGAGCTCCCGGAGGCGCGCGTAGGCGGCGGCGAGGGCCGCGTCGTCGTCGTAGGCGATCGCCTGCGCGTCGACCTTCGTCCTCCACGATTCGGGCGTCCACGGGAGCGTCGTCACGAGGCCACGGTTTAGCACGTGGCGGCGGGAGTGCTGTACCGTGCGGCGGTGCGCGCCGTCTTCCTCTTCGCGCTCCCGGTCCTCGTCGCCTGCGAGTCGCACCGGCCCGTCCCCGACGGCGCCCCGCCGGGGCCGGCCGCGACCGCGCCCACCTCCGCCGTCGCGCGGCCCTATGCGCTCCACGTGCCGCCGGGGCTCGACGCCTCGCGGCCGGCGCCGCTCGTCGTGTCGCTCCACGGCTACGGCGCGTCGAGCGGCGAGGCGCACGCGAAGGGGCTCGGGCTCGACCGGCTCGCCGACGAGCAGGGCTTGCTCCTCGCGATGCCGGACGGCACGAAGGACTCGGCGGGCAACCGCTTCTGGAACGCGAGCGACGCGTGCTGCGACTTCGAGCACTCCGGCGTCGACGACGTCGCGTACATCGCGTGGCTCCTCGACGACGTCGAGCGCAAGCACGAGGTCGACCGGAACCGCGTCTTCGTCGTCGGCCACTCCAACGGGGGCTTTCTCGCCCACCGCCTCGCGTGCGACCTCTCGGCGCGCCTCGCCGGCGCCATCAGCATCGCCGGCGCCGGGCCGAAGGACCCGTCGCGGTGCAAGCCGATCGCGCCGGTGAGCATCCTCGAGATCCACGGCGACGCCGACACGATCATCGCGCCGGGCGGCGGCCGCGTCTTCGGTCGCCCGCTCCCGGAGTACCCGTCGACGCAGGCCACCATCGCGATGTGGCTGGAGAAGGACGCGTGCGGCCCGGGAGCGCAGCCGGCGCCGGCGCCGCTCGACTTCGACGACAGCGTGCCCGGCGCGGAGACGCAGCCCGTCTCCTACCGGGGCTGCCGGGACGGCGTCACGGTCGACCTCTGGACGGTGGCGGGCGGCTCCCACTTGCCGCGCCCTTCCCGGGCGGGGCTCGTCGCGCTGGGGGCGTGGATGACCGCGCACGCGGCGCACGGGCGGTAGACGCGCCGTCCCGGGACGCCCAGAAGTCGGCCAGGGCGGGCCACAGCTTCTTCGCCGCGCCGCGCGAGACGACGGCGCCGACGTGGCCGCCCGAGAGGTGGAGCTCCTGCTTGTCCCGGGAGCGGGCGCGCGCGACGAGGTCCGTCGTGCTGGCCTTCGGGACGATGGCGTCGTGCTCGAAGGTGACGACGTGGAGCGGGCAGGTGACGCCCTCGAGCCGCGCGGCGCGCCCGCCGAGCGCGAAGGTGCCGCGGACGAGCGCGTCGCCGCGGTAGAGCTCCTCGACCCACGTGCGCCAGACCTCCCCGGGGAAGCTCACGTTGTCGTTCCCCCACGTCTCGATGGCCAGGAACCCGTCGAGGAATTCGTCGTCGTACGCGCGGTCGACGAGGGCCACGAGCTTCGCGAGGTTGAGCGTCGGCCGGAGCATGTGGAAGCTCGATTGCAGGAGCTGCCACGGCACGTTGCCCAGGCCGTCGACGAGGGTGCGCGGCTCGAACTGCGGCGACTGCGTCCAGAGCCCGAGCATCCCCGCCTCGGAGAAGCGCACCGGCGCGGCGAGCGCGGTGAGCGACGCGAAGCGCTCCGGGTGAACCGACGCGTGGATCGTCGCGAGCGTCCCGCCCATGCAGTAGCCGAGGACGTGCGCCTTGCCGGTCCGGTGAAGCGCCCTCCCGAGGTACCGGTCGCAGACGTCGTCGAACGAGAGGTAGCGGTCCTCCGCCGAGGGCGTGCCCCAGTCGATGCAGTAGACGTCGTGCCCGCGCTCGACGAGCCACTGGACGAGGCTCTTGTCGGGCAGGAGATCGAGGACGTAGTGCCGGTTGATGAGCGACGGCACCATGAGCACCGGCGTCGCGAAGCGCGCGGGCGCGCTGCGGCGGTAGCGGAGCAGGCGCCACTTGTTCTCGGCGTGGACGACGTCCGCCGGCGTCGACCCGACGGGGGGACGCTTGCGCGTGAGGATCGAGGCGAGGTTGAAGAGGCGTCTCATTCGTAGAGCGCTTCGAGCGCGGCGCGGAACGCCTCGTAGACCTTCTTGCGCTTCACCTTGAGGGTCGGCGTGAGCATCCCGCCTTCGATCGTGAGCGGCTGGTCCATCACCGCGAAGCGCTTGATGCTCTCGTAGCTCGCGAGGGCCGCGTTCACCTTGTCGACCCGCTGCTGGACGAGCGCCTGGACCGCCTCCGCGCGCGCGTGCGCGGCCATGCCGCTCGCCCCGAGGTGCGCGTCGACGGCGGCGTCGTTCAGCCACACGCCCGCGACGAGGTACTTCTTCGCGTCGCCGTAGACGACGACGTGGGCGATGAACGGGTCGTCCGCGAAGCGCTGCTCGATGTTCGCCGGGGGCACGTTCTTGCCGCCGGCGGTGACGAGGATGTCCTTCTTGCGGTCGACGATCTGGAGGAACCCGTCGTCGGTGAAGCGCCCGACGTCGCCGGTCTTGAACCAGCCGTCCGGCGTGAAGGCCTCCTGGGTCGCGACCGCGTCCTTGTGGTACCCCCCGAAGACGGTGGGCCCGCGGGCGAGGATCTCGCCGTCCTCCGCGAGCTTCAGCTCGACGCTCGGCAGCGGCTTGCCCACCGTGTCGAAGCGGAAGGCGTCGGGGCGGTTGAGGGTGAGCGTCGGCGACGTCTCGGTGAGGCCGTAGCCCTCGATGACGAGGACGCCGCACTCGTAGAGGAGCTCTTTGACTTCGCGCTTGAGCCCCGCGCCGCCGGACAGGCAGAACCGGAGGTGGCCCCCGGTGGTCTCCGCGAGCTTCGCGCGGCGGGCCTCGGTCGTCGGGCTGCCCATCGCGGTGGTCGCGATCTTCTCCCAGACGCTCGGGACGCTCATGAAGACGCTCGGCCGCACGAGCGGGAGCTCCTGGAGCACGAAGCGCGGGTCCACCATGTACGTCGTGAAGCCCAGCGTGTTCCCGAGGCACGCCTCGCCGAAGCCGAAGATGTGGCTCATCGGGAGCCAGAGGAGATCGACGTCGTTCTCGCCGAGGAGCGGGGCGTTGCACTTGAGCCAGTCGAGCCCGTTGACCGCCACGTTGCGGTGGGTGAGCGGGACGCCCTTCGGGTTGCCGCTCGTGCCGCTCGTGTAGAGCATCATGCCCGGCTGATCGAGCGACACGCCGTCCATCGTCCGGTGGAAGGCGCCCGCGTCCTCGGCGTCGCGCGCGCGGCCCATCGCGCCGGCGCGCGACCACGGGAGGAACTTGCGCTCGACGTCGGTGAACGCGGGGACCGCCTCGCCCCGCTCGCGCATCCCGGCCGCGATGCGCCCCACGTCGAGCGCATCGTCGAGGAGCACGATGCGCTCGACCGCGGCGTACGCGGGCCAGCTCGCGAGCACGCGCGCCACGAGGGCCGGCGTGTCGACGAAGACGACGCGGGCGTCGGAGTGCTCCACGACGTACGCCGCCTGCTCCGCCGTGCTCGACGCGTAGACCGGGACGATGACGCCGCCGGCGGCCTGGATACCGAGCGCCGCGCTCATCCACTCGACGCGGTTCGGCGCGAAGACGCACGCGCGCTCGCCCCCCTTCAGCCCCGCGGACGCGAGGAAGAGCGCGACGTCGCGGATCTGCCGCGCGTACGCCCCCCACGTGACGACGCGCCAGTCCCCATCGCCCGTGGGCAAGAAGAAGCGCGCCCGGGTGCGCCGGTCGGCGAGCGTGTCGAAGATCGCGCGCGGGGCGATCTTCAGGTCGAGGTACGGCGTGATGTCCATGGCGACTTACCCCCGGGACTCGAGCTTCTCTTCGAGGTCCATGATGCGGCTCTGGAGCTGGTTGAGCAGGTGGAGGGCCCGCTCCTGATCCCGCTTCGTCGGGAGGCCCATCTGCCCCCAGAGCTGCGCCTTCGCGTCGTCGGTCGCCTTCTTCGCCTTCATCGCGGCGGTGAGCATGGCGCCCGCCGGGCCGAGGACGAAGGGGCTCTTCATCCACTCCTCGACGAGCTTCGCCGTCGCGTTCTCCCAGAGGTCGAAGCCCTTCTTCCATTCGTTCCACATGGTCAATGCTCCTCGTTACTGAGCGGTGAAGCGGCGCAGCTCGGCCGCGGTCGTGAAGTCGTCGTTCATCTCGTTCGTGGCGCTGGTCGCGCGCGCGACCTCCCCGAAGCACTCGAAGAGGTACGAGTCCTGGCGCGTGATGATGTTCTCGCCCGCGGCGGGCACCGTGGTGACCAGGAAGTCGATGCGGTGGGCCTGGGTGAACGTGAAGTCCGGCAGGACGAGCTGCCCGGTGATGACGTCGGTGCCCTGGTAGGTGTCCTGGCCGGCGTAGGGGCTGCCCTGGAGCATCCCGTTGCGGACGACGCCGGTCGTCGTCCACGTCGCGCCCACCGTGAGCGGGAAGACGTAGAGCGTGACGGGGGACTCGTAGACGAGGAGCGTCTCGCCGTTCGACGGGCTCTGCAGCTTGGACGCGATGCCCTGGAGGTAGAGCCCGTTGGCGTCCTGCGAGTACACCGCCTCGAGCGTGTCGCCCGCGTCGAACGGCGTGACGAACTGCCCGTTGGGGAACGACGACGCGTACCACTTGCCCTGGAGCGCGGTGGCCTCGATGGGCGCGATCTGGTCGTCGGCGTAGTCGGTCCCGAAGTCCCACACGAGCTGCCCCGACGTATCGACCGCGCCCGCCACGTTCACCGCGCGGGAGGTGCCTGACGGCGACACGAGGTAGTCCACCGTGACGCCGAGCACCGGCGCGAGCTCGGCCTCGGTGATGGTGCCGTCGAGGTTGGGGACGCAGTTCAGTGGCGCCGCCGTCCCCGCCTCGTAGAGCTGGTTGTTGTCCAGGTGCGTCTCGTTCGGCTCGCACGCGACGAGCGTGATGACCACGAGCGAGACGATGGAGGGGACGCGCATGGCTCAATACCTGTACATGACGCGCACGCGCGCCAGCTGGGCCGGGAAGGCCTTGAGGTTCTGCTGCGGGTTGTCGAGGCCCGCCATGGGAAAGAGGACGCCGTACTCGAAGGCGACGCCGAAGCCGTCGCGCGACGCGTAGGCGAGCGTGGGGTCGATCTCGACGCCGAGCGGGGATTTCCCGCCGGGCGCGTTCTCCGGGTAGACGGCCCACGAGGCGATGCCGGCGACGCTCGCCTGGAGGACGCCCGGGGCGATGCGCATGACGTCGTACCGGACGTGGGGCCGCGCGTAGACGGCGCCGGTGACGGTGCCGATGATCTCGCGGAAGAGGATGCGGTCGATGAAGTAGTCGGGGTGAAAGGTGAAGTTGTTGACGGTGGTGTGCTCGGGCGGGTTCGCCTTCGGTCCGTTGAGGTCCCCGGGCTGCGCGGGGGCCTGGCCGACGACCGGGAACGCGCCGAAGCCGGGCGACGGGTCGCCGCTCGCGTAGCCGCCGTCGAACCCGACGCCGAAGCGCGACTCCTGGTCGCCGAACTCGCTCTCGAGCGCACCGCCGAACTGCTGGGCGGTGACCGGCACGTGGTAGAGGACGCCCGGGATGAGCGACGCCTGCTGGATCGAGCCGATGATGGCCGCCCACTCGGTCTCGATGCGGAAGTAGGGGTGCGTGACGCGCGCCCACGCGTCGACCGCGATCGCCTGGTAGCCGCGCGCCATGAGCTGCGAGCCGGTGATCGGGATGGGCTGCGCGGTCGGGAGGTATTCGGCGGGGACGTCGCTACTCTGCCAGCGCTCCGAGATGTACGCGCCGTACTCGACGGTGGTCTTGCCGGCGAGGCGGCGGCGCTCGCGCGAGAGGTCGTCCTTGTAGCGGAGGAAGGCGAAGGTCACCGTGTGCACGTCGGCCGACGGCGACAGGTTGAGGAACGTCTGCCCCGGCTGCTGGGCGACGAAGGGGCCGATCTGGTCGATGTCGTACGCGAGCGCGAAGATGTGGCCGGCGAGCGGCGTGATGAGCGCGACGCGGTCG
Organism: Polyangiaceae bacterium; assembly: GCA_050012715.1. Taxonomy (GTDB): domain Bacteria; phylum Myxococcota_A; class Polyangia; order Polyangiales; family Polyangiaceae; genus Palsa-1150. The sequence goes on along the minus strand of JBEKGQ010000020.1, from coordinate 6,275 downwards.
GCGGCGTCGCCGTAGTTGCAGTCGGCGCAGTCGCCGCCGTTGGTGAGCATCCCGAGGCCCCAGGTGCTGCCGATGCGGCCCACCGCGATGACGCCGAAGGGCGTCAGAGCCTCGCCGTACGCGCGCTTCACCCGGAAGGCGCCCGGCGGCGAGAGCTGCGACGCCGACGAGGACGGGGCTCCCTGCGCGTCGCTCCCGGCCGCCACGTTGTCGAGCACGTCGATGCGCGCCTTCACCGCGACGGTGCCGCCCGGCGCGTAGACGGAGAGGTCGCTGCGCAGGCGGAGGTCCGCGTAGGTCAGCGCCTGCGCGTTGGGGTTGCCGACCGGCACCGGGAAGAGCGGCTGTCCCGACGGCGTCAGGCCGCGATCGAGGTCGAGGTTGTAGAGGTCCTCCGCGCGAGCCCGGAGGTAGCCGTCGAGCTTCACCGCGACGTCCGTGCGGGGGACGATGTCCTCCCCGATGTCAGTGAAGCCCGTCGCGCGCGCGGGCGCCGCGGCGAGGAGGAGCGCCGCGGCGGTGAGGACGGCGGCGAGCCTCATGGCGACTCCGCGTCGAGGAACTTCACGAGGTCCTCGGTCGACGGACCGGCCGCCTCGATCATCGGGAAGTGCCCGCAGTGCGGGTACGTGACGAGGTGCGCGTGCGGCAGATCCCGGGCGAGGCGCTCGCCGTACGTGAGGAGCGTCACCTCGTCCTCGCGCCCCCAGAGGAGCAGCACCGGCTGCTTCACGGTGGGGTACTGCTTCTGCATCTCGGCGTACCGCTGCTCCCGGACGGCGGCGAGCGCCGCCGCGACGGTGCCGGGGCGATCCAGGGCGCGCTCGACCTCCTCGACGAACCGCTCGGTGACGTACTTCTTCGGATCGTAGAAGGCCCGGGCGATCTTCTCGTCCGCCCGCTCGGAGTAGAAGAGGTCGAAGAGCACCTCGCCGACGCCGGTGGCGCGCGCCCAGAGGAACGTCGAGGGCAGCTGCTCCTCGTAGACCCACGCGTCGTAGAGGACGATGCGCGTGACGCGCTCCGGGGCCGCGAGCGCCATCGCCAGCGCGACCGACGAGCCCCACGAGTGGGCGACGATCTGGGCGGCGTGGATGTTCCGCTGCTCCATGAGCGCGAGGACGAGCTGCGCCTCGGCCTGCGGCGAGTAGTCGCCCTCGGGGCGGCTCGACCAGCCGAACCCCTTGAGGTCCAGCGCGAGCACGTGGTGCTTCTTCGCGAGCTCCGCCATGACCCCGTGCCACGTCTCGAGCGCTGACGCGAAGCCGTGCAGCAGCACGACCGGCGGCCCCTCGCCCTCCTCGACGAAGCGGATGCGCGCCCCGCCGACGCTCGCGTAGAAGGCGTCCTTCGGCGCGCCCGGGGGCACGCCGTCGTAGAAGGAGGGGGCGCACCCGGCGAGGAGCCCCGCGAGCGCCACCAGGCACAGTCTCACGGAGAGAGCCTCCATGCCTCGACGACGCTCGTGAACGCGTTGCCGGGGACGGGCTCCGGGTAGGTCGTGGTCTTCGAGGTGAGGCGCGCCACGGGCCCGAAGCAGGGGGCGATGAAGGTCATCGTCTGCGTCGTCTCGATGTCGGTGAGCGCGATGGTGCGCGTCAGGGTCGTCTGCACGCGGAGGACCTGGAAGGAGCCGTAGGGGACCTTCAGCGTCCCGTGCGCGTCGACGACGGAGGCGTACTTCTCGGTGTACGTGCTGTCCGGGATGCCGTCGGCGGTGCCGGTCACGGTCGACGTGCTCGTCCACGTCGTCCCCATCTGCATCGGGAGGGCGAGGATCTCGGCCGACGGCGAGTAGCTGAGGTCGTACTCGCCCGAGCCGTTCGTCGGCGTGACGACGCCCTGGAGGAGCAAGGAGGCCGCGGTGGCCTGGTAGACGCCGAGCAGCGACTGGGTCTCGCTCAGCGTCGAGGTGTACGTCGCGCTCGTGAACTGCGAGGAGAACCACTGCCCCTGCGGGGCGTTCGTCGTGATGATGACGGTCTGGTCCCCGGCGAGCGCGGCCGAGAAGTCCCAGTCCGTCGTGCCGTCGGGCTGCGCGGTGCCGGCGGTGTCCATCGTCACCGTCGCGGTCGTGATGGCGAAGGTGCCGTGCACGCCGGCGAGCATCGGCACCTCGGCCCGCGTGATGACGCCGCTGTCGTCCGGGACGCAGCCCGAGGACGCGTCGTCGCCCGGGCTCGCCTCGACGCCGGCGTCCACCGCGGCCTCGACGGCCGCTTCGAAGCCGCCCCCGCCCGCCTCGCTGCCGCTCGACGTGACCGGGACGCACTGGCCGCTCGAGTCGCACGCCCCCGACGCGCAGTCGGCGCCGACGTGGCACTCCGGGTTGCTGCTGGAGCACGCGGCGCCGGCGAGGACCACCAGCGCGCCGACGGAGAGGGCAATCGTGCGATGCAGCATGGTCTCTCAGGCCGCGAGGGCGCCGGACGGCGCGTGGGCGAGGGTCCGAGTCTCCCTCATGCCGAGCGCCGGAGCCAGGATGAGCAGATGCACGACGGCGAGGCCGCCGATCGCACCGGAGAGGCCGGCCCATCCGGCCATGAGCCCGGCGAGGGACGGCAGGAGGAAGCCGCCCATCTGGCCGACGAGGACGAGCAGCCCGAGCGCCGCGCCGACGCGGGTCGGCCCGACGCCCTCCAGCTCCGCCGGGAGCGCGAAGAGGAGCGGCGCCACGCAGCCCCCACCGAGGGCCGCGACGACGAGGAGCGGCACCGTCGCCGACGCGGGAGCCACCGCCATCGCCGCGAGCGCGAGCCCGGCCACCGCCGCGCCGCCCACGAGCACCGGGCGCCGCCGGCCGAGGCGATCGGAGAGCCACGGGCCGAAGTAGTTGGCGAAGGCGGCTGCCGTGAGCCACGCCGCGATGGCCACGCCGACGCGCGCCGCGGGCATGCCGCCTTCGAGGAGCGTGCGGGGGAGCATTCCGAGCATGGCCAGGTATCCCCCGAAGAGGAGAAAGTGCATCGCCGCGACCCGAAGGAGACGCGGGTTTCGCGCGAGGCGGAGGACCTCGACGAACGGAGCGTGCGAGCCGAGCGAGCGCCCGTCGCGCACGAAGGCCCACCATACGCCGGCCGCGACGACCATCGCCCCCGCGGCGACGAGCATCGTGCCGCGCCACCCGCCGGCGAGGGGCGCGAGAAAGGACGGGGCGACGACGACGGTGACGGCGGTGCCGAGGGTGTAACCGACGAGGGCGACGCCGTTGGCGCGCGCGAGGCGAGCCAGAGGCACGTGCGCCGCGAGGGCCTTGGGGATGGCGGGCGCGCAGAAGCCGATGTGCGCGCCGAAGACGAGCATCGCCGCGGCCAGGGACCACGGGCCCGTCGCCAGGGCCCTCGCCGCGCACGCCGCGGCGCCGGCGAGGAGCGCCAGGGCCGCCACCCGGCGCGGTCCGAAGCGATCGACGGCCGCCCCGCCGGCGAGGGACGCGAGCGCGATGCCCAGGGAGGCCGCGCCCCAGACGAGGCCACCCATCGCGTGCGAGATGCCGAGCTCCTTGGCCATCGCCGGCATGAGCGCGGGCAGCACCGACCAGCCCAGGCCGCCGCCCACCGCCTGAACCATCGCGCAGAGGGCCGTCGTCCGGCCCGGCATCGTTCGCTCCATCGCCCACCTCTCCGTTGCGGCGCAGCACTCGCGCGGCCCGCCATCCATGAGCCCGAGGCGGGCCCCTGTCAAGGAAGAATTGTTGCGACGCAACACGGCGCCCCGCGCTATGTTTCGCGCGTGCCCACCCTCGTCGTGAAGAAGTACGGCAACCGGCGCCTCTACGACACGAGCGACAGCCGGTACATCACGCTGGAAGAGCTGGCGGAGCGGATCCGGAAGGGCTCCGACGTCCAGGTCCTCGACGCGAAGAGCGGGGCCGACCTCACCCAGCCCACGCTGACGCAGATCATCACCGAGAGCCGCGGGGCGGCGCGCCTGTTGCCGGTGCCCCTGCTGCTCCAGCTCATTCGCATGCGGGAGGACGCGCTGGCGGAGTTCATGGGCCGCTGGATGACGTGGGCGCTCGCCGTCTACACGCAGGCGCGCCAGGGCGCGCGCACCATCTCGGCCTACAACCCGCTCGCGATGGCGCCCTTCGCCGCCACGAACGCGCTCGCGCGCCTCTTGAACGGCCCCGCGCCCTGGGGCGAGCCCGAGCCGCCCCCTCCCCCCCAGTACGAGGCGCCGCCGCCGGACGACCGTCCGCCGCCCCCGCCGGTGCCGAACGACGACGTCGCGCAGCTCCGTCGCGAGCTCGATGAGCTGAAGAGATCATTGCAGAAGAAGCGCCGCTGATCGCCGCTCCGTTGTGCATTGCAACAAAAACTCGTTGACAGGGACGCCGGGTGACTTAGCTTCCAGCGCATCCGAGGCAGCAATCGAGCCGCCCGGTAAGCCTGGGAACGGGACATCATGGCCGATCAGACGACTTCGCAGACGCAGCAAATCAAGGACGGCTTTCGCAAGGCGATGAACGACCACGCCGAGCGCGTGGACAGCGTCTTCGCCGAGATGGCCAAGCTGGAGGAGAAGGGCCTCGAGCAGGCCGCCGCGCAGCTCGACGAGGCGAACCGCCTCACGAAGGTGTCGCTCGCGTACGCCAGCGAGCTGTCGGCGCAGTGGCGCAAGCTCTGGGTCGACGCGGCCCGCCGCACCGCGGAGATGGTCACCGGCCCCGGGGCGGTCTGAATGGCCCACGTCGCGCCGACCCCGAGGGACGTCCTCTGGCGCGACGGGTGCGCCGCGCTCTATCGCTTCCGCCGGCCCGACGGGGTGCGGCCGGCGGCGGCGATGCCGGTGCTCGTGGTCCCCTCGATGATCAACCGGTGGTACGTCGTGGACCTCCGCGCGGGGGCCAGCCTCGTCGAGGCGCTCGCCGCCGGGGGGCTCGACGTCTACTGCCTCGACTGGGGCATCGCGCAGGACGAGGACCGCTACCTGACGTGGGACGACGTGGTCGCGCGGCTCGGGCGCGCGGTGCGCTTCGTGGAGCGCAGCGCCGGCGCGCCGCAGGTGGGCCTCCTCGGCTACTGCATGGGGGCGACGCTCGCGGGCATCTTCGCCGCGCTCGAGCCGGCGCACGTCGCCGCGCTCGTGAACCTCGCCGGCCCCTTCGACTTCGCCCAGGGCGGCCTGCTGCGCACGATGGTCGACGCGCAGTGGTTCGACGCGCGCGCGGTCGCCGCGGCCGGCAATGTGACGCCGGTACAGATGCAGAGCGGCTTCGTCGCGCTGCGGCCGACGTCGGCGGTCGGCAAATGGGTGGGCTACCTGGATCGCGCGCACGAGGCGAGCGCCCGCGACGCGTTCGACGCGCTCGAGCAGTGGGCGGGGGACAACATCCCCTTCCCGGCGGCGGCCTACGCCACGTACATCGAGGAGCTCTACCAGAAGAACCTCCTCGTCCGCGGCGAGCACCGCGTGCGCGGTCGGCGGGTCGACCTCGGGAGCATCCGCTGCCCGGTGCTCACCGTCGCCGCGGAGCGCGACACGATCTGCCCGCTGCCGGCCGCGCGCGCGCTGAACGAGGCGTGCGGCAGCGCGGACAAGGAGCTCGTCGTCGTCCCGGGTGGCCATGTCGGCGCCGTCGTCGGCAGCCGCGCGCCGAAGGTGCTCTACCCCGCGATGCGCGAGTGGCTCACGTCGCGCCTTGCGATTCCCGACGCGAGAGACAGGCTGTCGATCCAATGAGAAAGCCTCCGCCGGCGTGGCTCGCGTGTCTGCTCGCCGTCACGGCGTGCGGCGGCTCGTCGAGCCGTGGCTCGGCGGACGACGGCGCCGCCGGGGACGGCGGCCCCGGGATCGCTCCCGATGGCGGAACGGCGCACGGCGGTGACGGCGCCGCCCAGGGCGACGGTGCAGGGGCTCCGGCGGACGGCCCCTCCGGGTCGCTCGAGGCCTCCACCGGCGATGACGGCGGCCCGCCTCCTCCCGGCACCGCGGCGTTCCTCACGCGGAGCTACATGGGCCGCGCGTACATGCTCTACGTCCCCGCGTCGTACGCCGCGGGCACCGCGGTGCCGCTCGTCGTGATGCTCCACGGCTGCACGCAGACGATGGCCGACTTCGCCGCCGGCACGCAGATGAACCCGCAGGCCGACGCCGCGGGCTTCCTCGTCGCGTACCCGGACGAGCCGACGAGCGCCAACTCCGAGCAGTGCTTCAACTGGTTTCTCCCCGCCGACCAGGCGCGCGGCGCCGGGGAGCCGCAGCTCCTCGCCGGCATCGCCGGCGACGTCGCGGCGTCCTTCACGGTGGACCCGTCGCGCGTCTTCGTCGCG
>JBEKGQ010000019.1:0-31674 GCA_050012715.1 Polyangiaceae bacterium | reverse complement strand
CGTGGCGTTCTGGACGACCGTCGGGACGGCCACCTTCTTCAACGTGCGCGTCGCCAAGCTCAGCACCGACGCGTTTTCCCGGAGCGTCGCGATCATCGGGGCGGCTCAGGTCGTCGTGTGCCTGAACCAGTTCTATGGCGACATGGGTATCTTCTTCTTCAAGCCGATGTACTTTCTCGCAATAAGTTACGCCATGGCGATGCGCCTGCCGCTCTCGGCGAAGGTATGGGGCAACCTCCCCAAGGCGCCGGTGCGCTCCGAGTAGCGCCGACTCTCATGGAAAAGCTCATCATCTTGTCGATCGTCTTCGTGAGCCTGGGCCTGCCCGCCTGGTTGGCGACATCGACGCGACCGAAGAAGGCGCTGCGCCAGGCGCAGTGGGCCGTCTTGTTCTACGTCATCGTGTGGGGGTACCTGTGCCTGCACGTGTATCCTCAGCTCGTTCAGATCAAGTAGCCCCGCGTTGCCCGTCCCGTCGGCGAGCGAGATGACGGCGCGCGCCGCGGCGCGCCGCTGGCTCGGTGGATTTTCCCGAACGCCATCGTATGCTCCCGGGAGGCTGGCATGGGGTCGTCTCGTTTGGCGCACACGAACATCACGTGCCTGCTCTTGATCTCGGCGGCGGCGGCCAGCTTGGCGCTCGATCCGGGCTGCGTCATCCCCATCTCGACGACCAGCGCCGCCACCGATGGGGGGGCGGCAGGAGCCGATGGCGCGTCGAGCGGGAACAACGTCACGTGGTTGGATGGTGCCCCCGCGGGCAGCTGGACGAACCGCACCGGCAACCTCGCCAACATGCCCTCGCAGTGCGGAAACATGTCCTACATGATCGCGAAGCCGGACGAGGATCTCCTCATCGCCGGGATCGCCGGCGACGGCCTGTGGTCCAGCTCGGACGGTGGGTCGACCTGGCAGGTGCTCGGCGCGGCATCGAACACCACCGCCCCGATCACGAACCGTACCTCCGCGATCGTCTTCGATCCTCAGGTCACGACCCGGTACTGGGAGTCGGGCCTCTACAACTCGACCGGCGTCTACGAGACGTCCGACGACGGGAACACGTTTCTCCCCCTCGGCGACTCGCACCACGTCGATCTCGTCAGCATCGACTTCACGGATCCGAATCGCCAGACCCTCCTCGCCGGTGGGCACGAAGCATCCCAGACGCTCAACCGCTCGACCGACGGCGGCATGACCTGGACCTCCGTCGGGGCCACGCTCCCTCCCAACACGAACTGCACGTACCCCCTCGTCATCGACGCCCAGACCCACCTCGTGGGCTGCGGAGGGTACGGCGGCGGAGTCTCCGGTGTTTATCGCACGACCAACGGCGGCACCACGTGGACGAACGCGACGGCGCTCGGCGGGGACTTCCGGCCCCTGACCGCGTCCGATGGCTCGATCTACTGGGCGGACCCGAGCAACGCGGGGATGGCCCGCAGCACCGACCAGGGGCAGACGTGGTCCGAAGTGATCGTCGCGCCCTACTCCATCGTCAGCCTCCACCCCATCGAGCTACCCGACGGGCGGATCGCCACCGTCGGGCCGTCGACGGGGACGCAGTACGTCATCGTCTCCGCCGACCAGGGTGCGACCTGGAAGCCGGTCAGCGGGCCGCTGCCCTATTCGGACACCTTCGGCCTCACGTACTCGTCGCAGAGGCAAGCGTTCTACATATGGCACTTCACGTGCACCAATGACGCCGTTCAGCCCGTGCCAACCGACGGCATCATGAGCTTCGGGTTCGACTATCAGACGAACTGAGCTCTCCGCGGCCGCATCGGTCGCATCAACCCGTCCTCGTGCGCGCGGCCATCCCCGCCGCACGCGCGATGATCTGCAGCGCGCGATACTCGACGATCCCGTGCTCGCGCTTGTAGAGCTGGTGAATCTTCCGGTAGCTGTCGCGGCGGATGTCGCCGTCGGCCTCGCCCGCCGTGCGTCGCATCTCGTTCATGATGGAAGGCGCGCCGACGCGGTAGTGAAGGACGTCGCGATCGACGAACGTGAAGCCGCGCCCGCGCCCGATCCGCAGGTAGAGATCGACGTCCTCGTAGGCCCGCAGGCTGGAGTCGTAGCCCCCATATTGCTGAAATACCTCGCGGCGCACCATGCACGCCGAGTTGACGAACGGCATCTCGCGAAAGAGAACCTGCGCCGCAAACCAGCGTCGCCCCCGGATGCGCTTCGAGGCCGCCGCGACCCGCTCGAAGTACCTTCGCTCCTGATCGCGGACCCGAGCGTCGTCGCCGAACGGAACGACGCGGCCGAACGCCATGCCGGCCCGACCCGTCCCGAGGGCCGTCGCCAGGTCGCGAAGGCACCCGTCGACGAGGCGATCGTCGTCGTCGAGGAAGTGGAGCAGCGGAGCACTCGCCACCGCGACACCGTCGTTCCGGACCGCGCCCGGGTGGCCGCCCGAAGGGGTCGCCCGGTGAAGGTAGCGCACGCGAGAATCGTCGATGGACCGTACGCTCGCCTCGGCGGTCCCGTCCGGGCTGTCGTCGACGACGATGACTTCGAGCTCGACCCCGCGCTGGGAGCACACACTGGCAATGGCCTCGAGCAGCAGCTTCTCTCGGCGGTAGGTCGCGATGACGACGCTCACATCCACTGCGCCCATGTCGCGGCGCAGCCTACACCACCGAGAAGGACCCGGAAAACGCTATCACCACTACGTCCACCGACTGCCCCCGGCTCAAGGCTCGACGTAGACCCAGATCCCTTCCGACCACATCGTGCCTACGAAGATCGCATGCGTCCCGTCGTTCGTGACGACGAGCGAATTGGGACCGATGGCCAGACCGGGCGGGAGAGTGCCGAGCGACCAGCTGGTGCCCGGCTGAGGCGCGCTCTCGAGGACATCCATGAATGTGCATCCCGAGCACGCCCACCCGTACATCGAGTACACGTTCTTCGCGCTCGACCAGACCACCGCCTCCGGGTAGTTCCCCGAGTCGACGCGTGACCAGTTCGCGCCCAGGTCCGTGCTGCGGTACACGCCCTGGCCCGGACCGTAAATCCCGGCGACGAACAGCGTCGAGCCCCGCTGGTCGAGGCGCGCCGCGCCGTGCGGGTGCTGGAGCCCGTTCGGCGTGCTGCCGCTGCCGCTGGCGAGCCCGTTCGGGATCGTCCAGGACGCGCCTCCGTTGGTCGTGATGACCGGCGCCGCACCGTCCTGCGCGATGGCAAACCACGTGCTTCGTGTGGTCGTCGCGTCGCCCGTGTTGATGAAGAACGGGTAAAACGAGATCCCTCCCGAGGGCCAACCCGACCCGCCGACTGGGTGCCAGGTGCTTCCGCCGTCGGTCGACTCGACCAGGCCATCGACCTCGTGCAGGCCGCTGATGAGGTGCGTGTTGTCGTTGGGATCGACCTGGATAGAGTAGAGGTCTGCGGCCAGCGACTGAGGGATCGTCGTGAACGTCTGCCCGGCGTCCGTCGACTTGAGCACCGTGCCGTTCCCCTGCCCCTTGCTGAGCCAGATCGTCGCCGGGGACGTTCCCGCCACCGCGATCGGGATGCCGATCGGGCTGTAACCGATGCTCGGGTTGATGTCCGTCCAGTGGCTGCCGTAGTCCGTCGACTTCCAGAGACCGGCGCCACCCTCGGCGATGTACAGATCGGTCGGCCGCGACGGATCGCCGACCACGGCGCCCGGCCCGAACGCGCTGTTGGCCGACGCGGGGGTCGGCGGCGAGAGCACCTTCGCGCTCATATCCGCCGGCGTGACGTCGATCCACTGGCCGAGTGGGCACGTGCCGGCCTCGATGCACGGATCGGCCACGGGAGCGACCCCTGCGTCGCCGTCGGAGGACGAGCCCCCGCCGTCGAGCGACGCACCGTTGCTCGCGTCGGCCGCGCCGTTGGACTTCGCCGCCGCGCCGCATGCCACGAGAACGAGGAGCGGAAAGACGCTCGACCGGAGGGCGCCCCGCGGCCCCGACGCCGCGGTCGGTCGAAGACTCCCCATGCGCTCAGGCTACCATGGCGGATCAGCCCGAGCCCGCTATGCTCGCCGCCGACCGGAGGCCTGGGACAATGGAGAAGAAGATACTCGTGACGGGTGGTGCGGGCTTCTTGGGGTCGCACCTGTGCGACCGGCTGGTCGCGGACGGCGCCGACGTCCTCTGCGTCGACAACTTCTTCACCGGAACGAAGCGCAACGTCGCCCATCTCCTCGGCTCGCCCCGGTTCGAGCTCGCCCGCCACGACGTCACCTTCCCGCTCTACGTCGAGGTGGAGCGCATCTTCAACCTCGCGTGCCCGGCATCGCCCGTCCACTACCAGTTCGACCCCGTGCAGACGACGAAGACGAGCGTGCACGGCGCGATCAACATGCTGGGCCTCGCCAAGCGCGTCAAAGCGCGCATCCTGCAGGCTTCGACGTCCGAGGTCTACGGCGACCCCGAGATTCACCCCCAGACCGAGAGCTACTGGGGGCGCGTGAACTGCATCGGGCCTCGCAGCTGCTACGACGAGGGCAAGCGCTGCGCCGAGACGCTCTTCTTCGATTACCAGAGGCAACACGATCTCGACGTGAAGGTCATTCGAATCTTCAATACGTACGGCCCCCGGATGCATCCGAACGACGGTCGAGTCGTCAGCAACTTCATCGTGCAGGCCCTCCGCGGCGAAGACATCACGATCTACGGCGACGGGCAGCAGACGCGGTCCTTCTGCTACGTGAGCGATCTCATCGACGGCATGGTCCGGATGATGGACTCGGAGCGCTCGTTCCACGGGCCGGTCAACCTGGGGAACCCCGGCGAGTTCACGATGCGCGAGCTGGCCGAGAAGGTGCTCAGTCTCTGCGGCTCGAAGTCGGGCCTGATCAACAAGCCTCTCCCGCCCGACGATCCTCGGCAGCGGAAGCCCGACATCACCCTGGCGAAGTCGAAGCTCGACTGGACGCCCAAGGTCGGCCTCGAAGATGGCCTCAAGGAGACCATCGCCTACTTCCGCAAGCTACTCGCGAGCTGATCGCCCGCGCGACTTTCAATCGGGGGCCGGACGAGCCGACCCCCGCTCAGACCTCCGGCGGCGGTGCCGCCTCCCGGTTCACCGGTGCTTCAGCTCGGGCTTGCCGATCGAGCACACGTTGAAGCCGATCTCGTAGAGCCGCTCTCGATCCACGATGTTGCGACCGTCGAAGATGAAGGCGGGCTTCGTCATCGAGGCGAAGATTCGCTCGTAGTCGAGCTCCGCGTAGAGCTTCCACTCCGTCAGCACGGCGATGGCGGATGCGCCCGCCGCCGCCGCGTAGGGGTCCGGCTCGAAGACGACGCCCTCTTTCACGTCGGCCAGGTCGTCGCGTGCGTGGGGGAGCGCCTGCGGATCGTTGATCACGACCTGGGCGCGCTCGGCCAGGAGGCTCCTGGCAACGGCGAGGGCGGGCGACTCGCGGGTGTCACCCGTGTTCGCCTTGAAGGCGAACCCGAAGAGCGCGATGCGCTTGCCCGCGACCGTGTTGAACATGCGCCCGAGCATGTTCTGGACGAAGCGCCGCTGCTGCCACTGGTTGATGCGAATGACGCCTTCCCAGTAGTCGGCGACCTCGTTCAAGCCGTAGCTCTGGCAGATGTAGACGAGGTTCAGGATGTCCTTCTGAAAGCACGAGCCGCCGAAGCCGACGCTGGACTTCAAGAACCGAGGGCCGATGCGCGAATCGGTTCCGACCGCAAATGCCACTTCATCGACGTCGGCCTCGGTCTTCTCGCACAAGGCCGATATGGAATTGATCGAAGAGATGCGCTGGGCGAGAAAGGCGTTTGCGGTGAGCTTGGAGAGCTCTGCGCTCCACACGTTGGATTCGATGATGCGATCGCGCTCGACCCAGTTCGCGTAGATGTCCACGATCTCCTTCCGCGCCTTGAGACCCTCGGGTGACTCGCGCGATCCGATGAGCACGCGATCCGGCGCCTCCAGGTCGGCGATCGCGGTTCCTTCCGCCAGGAATTCCGGATTCGAGAGCACCTCGAAGTGCAATCCGTTGGAGTTCGCCTTGAGGATGCTCTCCATCGCGTCGGCGGTCCGCACCGGGAGCGTCGACTTCTCGACGATGATCTTGTCTCGCGTCGAGTTGGCGACGATCTGACGCGCGGTCTTCTCCCAGTACTGCAGATCCGCGGCTTTGCCTGCTCCCTCGCCGAACGTCTTCGTCGGTGTATTCACCGAGACGAAGATGATGTCGCACTCCTGTATGGCGCGATCGACGTCGGTGGAGAAAAACAGGTTCTTGCCACGGGTCTGCTTGACCAGCTCCTGGAGGCCCGGCTCGTAGATCGGGCATCGATCGCTATTCCACGCATTGATTCTCTGGTGGTTGATGTCGACGACCGTGACCTTGTATTGGGGGCACTTGCGGGCGATCATCGTCATCGTCGGACCGCCCACGTAGCCGGCGCCGATGCAGAGAATGTGCTTTTCGAAGGCCATGATTTGCGGCCCGTGCGTTAGCACAGGGGGTCGCAGGGGTCGACCGCCGCGCGCGGGCCGCCGCTTGCGCCGACCCCGGCCTCGACTATTCTGCGGGAGCCTCCGCATGAACAAGCCGCGCATCGGTTTCGTCCTCGAGCAGGCGCTGGGCCACGTGGCGTACGGAATGAGTCTGCGCCGCTCGCTCGCCTCGCGCGACGACATCGAATGCGAGTGGATCGACGTGACCTTCGGCGACGGGGGCTTCAAGAACCTCCCCGTGCTGGGGCGGAGCTACTGGCTCCGGGGCAATCTACGGGCGCGCCGCGCGATCGCCCAGGCCCACCGGCGGGCGCCACTCGACGCGCTCTTCGTTCACACGGCCATGATCGGCGTGCTGGCGGCAGATTACGTGGCACGGATCCCGACGATGCTGTCGTTCGACGCGACGCCCATGAACTACGACGAGCTGGCCTCCTGGTACGGACACGAGGTCCAGACCGGGCCTCTCGAACGCGCCAAGCTCGCCGTGCATCGCGCCATCATGGGGCGCGCCCGCCGGTCGACCACCTGGTCGCAGTGGGCGAAGGATTCGCTCGTGAAGGACTATGGCGTGCCCGCCAAGAGCGTGACGGTCATTCACCCCGGGACCACGTTCGAGCACTTCCCCGATCCGTCGACGCGCAAGGAGCGGCGGCCCGGTCCGGTTCGCATCCTCTTCGTGGGGGGCGACTTCGAGCGAAAGGGGGGAGATCTCCTCGTCGACGTTTTCCGGAAGCACCTGAGGGATTCGTGCGAGCTCCACCTCGTCACCTCGGCCGGGGTGACCGGTGGGAACGGTGTCTCCGTCTACTCGGGGCTCAAGCCCCACTCCCCCGAGCTCCTGAGGCTCTACGCCGAGGCCGACATCTTCGCCTTTCCCACGCGGGCCGACTGCTTCGGAGTCGTTCTCGCCGAGGCGATGGCGGCAAGCCTCCCCATCGTCACGACCCGGGTGGCGGCGATCCCCGAGGCGGTGCAGGACGGCGAGAGCGGCTTCGTCGTCGAGCCTGGCGACCCCGAGGGCTTGCGTGACCGACTCGAGCGCCTGGTGAAGTCGCCCGAGCTTCGCGCGCGCATGGGGCAGCGTGCCCGGCAGGTCGGCGAGGAACGCTTCGACATGGACAAGAACGCGAACCAGATCGCCGATCTCCTCGTCGACCTCTGCGTCCGCCGTGGAAGGGTGACGGACGGTCACGCCAGGGTCGCCGTCTGAAGTGCCATCCACGAATGTCGGCGCGCGTAACCTGCAGGCCGGCGGAGCGCCTCACCGGACGGCGTACACGGTGATCTCGGGCGGCATCACCGCGAAGACGTCCGGCCACGCGACGAGACCGTCGGCCCGTACGGGGTCGGGCGCGAACGCTCGAGCGATGGTGGCCTGATTGGCGAGCTGCGCCGCAAACCCAGGATCGAGGGGTCCGTCCAGCGAGCTGGTGAACACGTAGCGAGCACCTTCGTCCGAGAGCGCACCGAGGTCCGCCTTCCACGGGACCAGGTGAAAGGAGCGATGCGCGCGGACGGCGTCGAGGACGCGCTCCCTCGCCGCCCCAAAGCGTCCGCCGGCCGGCATTTCGCGGCCCAGCTTGTCGATCGCGGCGTCGGTCACGAGCGGCGCGTTGTAGAATGTGCGGTCGTAGAGCGGCTGGATCGCGACCGACGCCCCGGCGGGCAGGCTCTCTTCCGCCCACGCGACCGCGGTGGTGCGCGGGTCTTCGGTCGACGCCATGAGACGGTCCCACCGAAAGAGGCTCGTCGCGGGAAAGAGGCACGCGATGCCGGTCGCCGTCACCATGGCCGCCGACCGAAAGCGCACGGGCACGGCCCCCGCGAGCGCGACGATGCCCGCTCCCGCCAGGACCGCGAGGAGCGGATCCTCCGGGATGAGATAGCGCGCGAAGACCCGCGTCAGTCGTGCGATTGCCAGCCCGTAGACCACGGGGAAGGTGAGAAACAAGAGACCCTCGCGCGACCGCGCCCGCACCACGACGACGAGCCCCGCGACCGCGGCCAGGCACCCCGGTCCGCCGAGGTCGAGCGCGAGCGACCGGAGGAGGAAGAGCCACGGGTGCAGCTCGCCGCCCCCCGTCGAGAGGGCCGCCTGGGTCCGGTAGTCGTCCACGAACTCGTGAAACCGCAGCACGTTGTAGGGGGTCGCGACGAAGAAGGTCGCGCCCGTCGCGAGCAGTGCCAGCCAGAGGCGGCGATCCACGGCGTCGGGCAACAGCGCGCGCGGGTCCAAGGTCGCGCCCGCGTCGCGGGTCCGGCGAGCGAAGTGCGCCGCGATCAGCGTCGGCAGGAGGAGAAAGGCCAGATACTTGGTCGCCATACCGAGGCCGATGAGGACCCCCGCGAACAGGTAGTCGCGCGGACGCGAGCGCGTGAGCACGTCGTGCAGTGGGAGATAGGCGGCGGTGATGAAGAAGGCCTGGGGAACGTCGGTGATCGCCACGTGCGAGTACGACCCGTGGACTACGGAGACGGCGAGGACGGCGGCGGCGGCGAGCCCCACCTCGCGGCCGAAGAAGCGTCGCCCTACCTTGTAGGCGAGCAGCACCGACGCCGTGCCGAGGAGCGCCGTCGTCAGGCGCGCGGCCACGTACGTGTGGCTCGGGTCGGTGAAGTACTCGACCGCGAAGTCGACCGACGACGCAAAGTGCCCGGTGATGCGCCCGAGCACGTAGTACCCGCCGCTCACCGCGAAGAGCACGTACATGTAGAACGCCGGGTAGTAGAAGAAGTGCGGGTCGAGGTCGCCGCTTCCAAAGCGCACCGCGCGGTTCACGACCGTCGGTTCGTCCCAGTAGTAGAGGTGCGGCAGTCCGAACCCCACCCCGTAGGCGCGCAGCCCGAACGGAAGACCGAACCCGCTCTCGGCACCCGGACCGCCATGCTTGCTCCAGGCTACAGGCGTACCCGAGGCATCCGCACGGTGAGCGCTACGTACCCCACCTCGGCGGCGGTCGTCGTGGTCCCTGCCGTCGTCGCCGCGACCGGGAGCAGACCGACGTTCTGCTGCTCTTGCCACAGGGCCTGAACGCCCAAGCTCAGCGACATCAGTCTATTGAGCCGCAACCGAAGGTCGATCGCCGCGTTGAACAGCGTCAGCGGCGACGGGTCGGGGTGAGGTAGGGGCACCGTCTGGAGGGCGCCGGCGAGCAACGAGATGGAGGCGTTCTGCGCGAAGCGATCCACGAGCGTCGCGGTGACCTGGACCCGGTTGCTGGGGGACCCGGTGAAGACGTTCACCGTCGGGGACAGGTCGGCCGACAAGCGTATCCCGCTCGGCTCGAGCGGATCGCGCGGGTCTTTCGGCGCAAGACTGAAGCGCTCGGAGTAGCTCACGCCGCCCACCGGCAGGAGCCCCCACTCCTCTCCGTTGGACAGCTGGTAGATCGACCCGGAGACGCCGAGACTGGCGGCGACGTTCCCCGTGGCCGACGTGCGATGGCGCCAGGTCTCCTCCAGGGTGCGTGACGAGGCGTACATCACCGACGCGGAGCCCAGGGGCGTGAGCTGCTCGGGATAGACCGCCGTGGCTTGCGTGTTGTTCGCCAGGTTGCCGCTCAACGAGTAGCCGCCCATCGCGGTGATCGTCAGCGAACGGGTCGCTTGGTATCCGAGGCTGGCGGTCGTGGTCGAGGAGCCGAAGGGGAAGGTCTGCAGCGGTACGGTCGCCGCCGCACCCGTCTGCGCGACCGCCTGGCCGGCGGTTTGTCCCGGGACCGTCGTGCCCGTTGCCGTTCCCATGCCGGTGCCCGTTCCCGTGCCGGTCTGCCCCCCCGTTTGCGTCTGCGCCGCCGTGAGCCCCGCCGCCGGTGTTTGGTAGAGATAGGCCAGATTCTCCCAGCCGTAGGATGCCGCCTCGGTGACCAGGATTCGTGTCCGGCGGTCGTGCCATCCGATGCTCGCGGTCCCCGCGTTCAGGACCACCGGCTGCGCGGTCGTGATGAGCTCGATGTCGGTCACCGTGAACGACGGCGTGTAGGTCAGCGTGTAGTCCCACCGGCGATCACCCAGCTTGAGGCGAGCCAGAGGTGAGAAGGTCGCGTCCGATGCGATCGCGATCTCGCGTGGCGGCGGCGTGGGCGCGAGCGGAAGCGGCTGGTTGAGGCGCGCGTCGATGCGGCTCGTGTTCGACACCTCGAGCACCCCGGAGAGCTGCCCGAGCACCAGCGCCGCCGCGAGCATCATGGGCGGGCTCGGATCTGGCGGCGCCCGGCGAGGATCGCGAGATACGCCTCGCCCGCGTCGCGCGCCATGCGCTGCGCGTTGTACGTGTCGAGCACGCGCGAGCGGCCGTAGGAACCGAGGCGGGCCCGCAGATCGCGGTCGCCGACGAGCCGGGCGATGTTGGCGCTCAGCGCGTCGATGTCGCCGGAGGAGGACAGCAGCCCGGAGCGCCCGTGCTCGACGACCTCGGGCGTCCCCCCGTCGTCGAGCGCCACGACGGGGCGGCGCATGGCCATCGCCTCGGCGAAGACGAGGCCGAACGGCTCCTCGAAGCTCGGAAGCGTGAAGACGTCGCACGCGGCCATGATGCGCGGGATGTCCGAGCGCCCTCCGGTGAACACCACGCGGTCGGCCACCCCCAGCTCCTGCGCGAGGTTCTTCAGCTCGCGCGTGAAGGAGCCGCCATGCACCTCCACCGCGTCGGCACCCACGACGAGGAGCCATACGTCGGGGTGACTCTGGCGCACGCGCGCGAGGGCGCGCAGGAGCTCTCGCTGCCCCTTCTGGGCGAAGAGCCGCGACACGGAGGCGAGCAGGGGGGCCTCCGGGGGAATGCCGAA
This sequence comes from Polyangiaceae bacterium, assembly GCA_050012715.1. Lineage (GTDB taxonomy): Bacteria > Myxococcota_A > Polyangia > Polyangiales > Polyangiaceae > Palsa-1150. The sequence continues at coordinate 20,425 of JBEKGQ010000019.1, read as the reverse complement.
TTCGCGTCGGATGCCCTGACCGTCGAGATCCGGGTCCCACCGGGACGCGTCGATCCCATTGAGGATGGTGTGAACACGCTCCTCGGGGGTGCCGGTCCGGACGACCGTCTTCGTCACGAACTCCGAGATGCTGAACACCCCGTCCGCGTTCCTCACTCCCCATCGCGCGGGGGCGCTGTACCCAGTGGACCACGCGACGTGCACGTGGACCACGGACTTGGCGCCCGTCACCCGGGCGAGCGCCATCGTGTAAGCCGCATCGCGCGGCCGGTCGGTGCCGTGAATCACGCGAATCCCCTCACGCCTGACGTATCGGGCGAGCGCGGCGAAGTCGACCGGGAAGGCCGCGCCGGCGCGGATACCGCGAAGGAGGGTCTCGCGGCTCCGGTGACGTAGGCCCGGGGCGAAGGTCGTCGGGCGCAGCCGCACGTCCGGGATGGTCCGGAACTGCGCGAGCGCGGGAGGATCGGCGCGCCCCTCGCCGCGGCTGCTCGCCACATGGACCTCGAACTCGTCGCGATCGAGGTAGCGCATCAGGTGACCGTGAATCGCGGAGTCGGCCCCGAAGCCCTCCTGAGAATGGACGAACAGGATGGGGGTCTTCGAGCGGGTCATGGTCGTTCGTGATGGGCTTGACGGTCCGCCCTCAGAGATCGCCGGCCTTCAGCTCGTCGGCGAGCTTGCTGCTCGCCCGGGCCGCGAGTGACATCGCGGTGAGCACCGGGTTCTTTTCCGGACCGGTCGTGAACGCAGAGGAGTCGGCCACGACCACGTTGCGCACGGCGTGCATCCGCCCCGTGGCGTCGAGCATGCCGTAACGGGGCGACGCATGCATCCGGCAAGTGCCACCGTAGTGAATGGAGTCCCCCGGGGGCTCGATGAGCCACCCCCGGACGCGCGGGCTTCGACCGGTGCGTCGCAGGATCTCCACGAGGTCGTCGCGCGCCTGCTCGAGGGCGATGCGAGCCTCGGGCGGGTGGTGAATGTGGAGGTTCAAGCCAGCCCCCCTTCGAGGGCCTGGCTCAGACCCGTCGAGCCCCACCCAGTTGTCGGCGCTCGGTGGCATCGTGCCGAACAGGTTGAACCCCACCCAGCGCAGGTGACCAGGATGGCCGCTCTTCGCGCTCCTCGCGAGGATCTCGGTGCCGCTCCACTGCACGCCCGCCGCCGCGTAAAGAGGAGGCGCAAGGTCGAGCGTGGGACGCGTCAGGTACACCGGCGGATGAACGGGAAGCGGCGCGTCGTCCTCGACGATGATCTTGCCCAGCGGATGGTCGTGCAGATAGTGACCGAGGACGCCGTGGGTGTTGCCGAGGCCATCGGGGAAGTCCGCGCTCGTCGACGAGAGCAGCACCTCGGCGGTGCGGATGGCGCCCGCCGCGAGGACGACCGCGGCACAGGGCACGCGGGTCTCGGAGCCCGTACGCGCGTCGTGGACGACGACGGCCACAACGCGCCGCCGATCGGGTGACCACTCGAGGCGCACCACGCGCGCATCGAACCGCGTCTCGATGCGTCCGGCGCGGAGCTCGGGGGCGATGAGCCGAACGAAAGCGTTGAAGATGGTACCGCTCAGGGTAACGCCCGTCTCCGCCCCGTAGACGTACGGCATGGCCGCCAGGGTGCGCCCGAGGCGGTGGGACTCCTCGGCGGCGGTCGACCACCCCGCGGCGAGCGACCTCACCTTGCGCACCTTGCCGAGGGGTAGCTGCGCGTGGTCCACCGAGCCGCCCGCGATGCGGAGCAGCGGCTCGACCTGATCGTACCAGGGCGCCAGGTCCTCGTATTCGAGGGGCCACTCGGTGGCCTCGCCGGCGCGCTTTCCGTCGGCGAAGTCCTCGCGCGAGAAGCGAGGGACGGCGCAGCTCCAATGGTTCGTGAGACCACCCGGCGCGATCTCCTCGTAGAGTTGGGCTCCCGGGTCGGCGCTGGCGGTGAACGTCGCGTTCTGTTTGAGGGGTCGACGGTACTTGAGCACCGTGAAACCGCGGACATACACGCTCAGCCCGCGCGAACCCCGCTGCGAGCCCGCCTCCAGCATCAGGACGTCTGCACCGGCTCGACTCAGAAACAATGCGGCCGCGGCGCCCGGAGGACCGCTACCGACGACGATGACGCGCCTCTCTTCAGCCAGGGGGGGCCGACCATAGCGCACCCCTTTCGAACGCCAACCCGTTTCGCCCGGCACCCTCTCTGCAACCCGAGTGTGGCGGCACCAATGTTGCACCCTCGCGGTCGAGGGTACGTGACCTGGCCAGTCCCCTCCCTCGTCATCCCGCCACCCTGGGCTGGCTGATATAGACAGGTCGATGCCCATCCCGCGTCGTATCGAGCTTGGGCCAGTTCCGGTCGATGCGGTGACCTTCACCACCGCGCTCGATCGCATTGACGACCTGGTGCGCGCCGGCGAGGGGGGAGCGGTGTTCACCCCCAACGTCGACCACGTGGTGCTGGCGCACGAGAACCCGCGCATGCGCGACGCCTATTCGCGAGCGAGCCTGTCGCTGGCCGATGGGATGCCGCTCATGTGGACCGCTCGCGCCCTCGGCACACCGCTTCCACAGAAGGTGTCCGGCTCGGACTTCGTCGGGCCGCTCCTCGAGCGCGCCTCCGAGCGGGGATGGCGCGTGTACTTCCTCGGCGGGGGCCCAGGGGTCGCAGAGCTCGCCCGCGACAAGACGCTCGAGAAGCTGCCGCGCCTGCAGATCGTCGGCCTCGACGCCCCGCGCATCGACATCGACGAGTCCCCCGAGCAGCGTGCGCCCGTGATCGAACGCATCCGCCAGGCCAAGCCCGACATCGTGCTCGTCGGGCTGGGCGCCCCGAAGCAGGAGATCTGGACCGATCAGGTGAGGAGCGCGCTCGCCCCCGCTGTCCTCCTGGGCGTGGGCGCGTGTCTCGACTTCCTCGCCGGCACCATCCCCCGCGCCCCCGAGTGGATGTCGAAGTCCGGCCTCGAGTGGCTGTATCGCCTCGGCCGGGAGCCGGGTCGCCTCTGGAAGCGCTATCTCGTGCGCGACCCGAAGTTCCTGCTCGTCATGGCGCCGGCGGTCGGGCGCGCGCTCACTTCGCGACGGGCGGACTCTCGCTGAGCTGGATGTCGAGGACGGTGATCGAATACGCGGGGAGCGCCTGCACGACCTTCGTCGTCGCGGCGGTCGACGTGGGGCCCGGGGCGAAGCCCGTCGCGGCCCCCACGTAGCCGTAGCTCTGCATCGACGCCACCCTCCCGCACGAGGCCACGTCGATCTGCGCGGAGACGGCGTCGTGCGGAGAGAAGTTGAGCGCGACGACGACGAGGTGCTTTCCCGATTCGTCGCGCGACGCGTAGATCATCTGCTGACCGGGGCGCTCCACCGTCGACGGCGTGAACCAGTCGAGGAAGCGTGAGCCCTTTCCGTCGTAGTCGCGATACGCGCGCCATGCCCACGTGCCCGGCGTGTTCTCCGGGGGGCTCGTCCAGTAGAATGCGGACGTCACGCCGAACTGCGCGAAGCGCCCGAACGTCTCGGCGATGGCGAGGGCGCCGCTCATGTGCTTCTCGCCGCCGAAGTTCCATTCGCCGATCGAGATACCCCGCCCGGGGTAGTTCTGGTCGATCCACTCGCGCATGCGCGGGATGAGCCTGACCGGCTCCTTGATCCACGACTCGTCGACGTAGGTCGGATCCCAGAGCATTCGCGTCGACCGGATGCGCTGCGCGGCCTTGGGGGCATCCGCCGCGTCGCTGAAGACGCCGTCGGCCTGCGGGTAGGCGTGGAGGTCGAGCACGTCGAGGATGCGGACGCCGGTCCTCTTCTCCTGATCGGCCAGTGCCTTCAGGTAATACGCGATGACCGGCATGTCGCTGTGGGCGCGGCGATCCGAACGCACCGACGTTCCCCCGGTCGCCATGTCCTTGGCCGAATAGAAATACCCGGTCCAGCCCCACTCCGCGGGACCGGCGATGACGGCCTCGGGGTCCGCCTCACGGATCGCCGTGCCGTACTCGATCGTTCGCGCCAGGAGCTCGTCGTACGACGTCGGCTCCGGGTGCATGTCCCGGTGCGTCGTCGGCCAGAGCATCGGCTCGTTGTCGAGGATGTACATCTGGACGCTCCGCTTGCCGGTCTTCGCGTCCTGCGCTCGTATCGCCTCGATCCACCGCTTCACGTACGCGGGGGTGACCGCGACGTACGCGCGCTCTCGCGTCGTCGCGAGGGGCTTGCCGTTCTTGTCCATGCCGTTTCCGGCGTCGGGCTTGTACGGGTCACTCTTCTGCTGAGGGCCGAGGGCGGATACGGGGAAAGACGACGACGTCTTGTCCTTCGCCACCCAGCCCATCATCGGGATGGTCAGCGCGGTCTGCACGTCGTGCGCGACGTTGTCCTGCAGGACCTGCGCATACGGCGACCCCTCGCGGTTCTCGAAGAACCAGTCGTTGCCCGCATTGACCGCGTTGATCTCCCAGTTGTACGTGGAGGCGAGGTTGCCGCCCCACCGCGCCGCCGGGGCGTGCAGGACCCACGCCGACGCGTGTTCCTTGTCCGAGGACGCGATGCCATAGATGAGGGGACTGACGTGGGTCGCCTTCGCGCGGCAGTCGATCGACATCGAGGTAGGGGGGAGGTTCTTCGGGTCGAGCGAGCTCGCGGTCGGGCGGGGCACCGCCTTGGTGAGCGCGATCTTGTCGACCGGCACCGGCGTCGCCGCGAAAGGCCGGAACGCCTGGATGACGACGCGGTCGAACGGCGTACCGTCGGGATCGAGCCGCTCGATCGGGATGAACACCTCGGTCCACCCGTCGCCGACCGAGAGCCGGTCGTCCGGCCCCACGTTCACCTTCGGCAGGTTGTTCCCTCCGCTGGCGATGAGGTGCACCTCGACGAACTCGCCTTCCCCGGGCGGTTCCTTCACGCGAAAGAGGACACCGCCGAAGTCACCCTGCAAGCCGGGCTTGGCGAGGATCCAGCCGCCGTACTTCTCGAAGTGGACCAGCGCCGGTCCACCCGGCGTCATCTCTTTCGGTGACCATCCCCAGTCCTGCCACCCGTTCTGCAGCCCGCCTTCGTAGAGGACCTGCGCCACGTCCGCTCGCGTCGCGCGCGGCGTCACCGCGGGGGCCGAGTCGGGCACCGGAGGGCCCGACGATCGCGGGCATGCCGACACGGACAGCAGGATCGTGGCGAGGGTGACGGCGTGTCTACGCACACTCGCACGATAGCCCTCTGCTCGCACCGGAACCACGCTCGCGTGCGGAGGCTGGAGGTGTGCGCTTGCCTTGTAAGCGCACGACGGCGTGCTACGGCAATCGCTCCGTGACTCGCACGCGCGATCCACTCCACGATCACTGCCGGCCGCATTCCCACGCGGGCTTCGAGAGCGTGCCTCCCGGCTCCGAAAAGCGCACGTTCCGCGCCTTTGGCGCGAAGGTGATGCGCGCCCTGGCCGACGAGCTGGCGTTCGATTCGCGTCAGGTCGCGGCGCGCGTCGTCTCTCGCGCACTGCCTCAGTTCGCCTTCAACCGCACGCGAACTTTCGCGCTTCGCCAAGCCGGCGTGCGCATCGGCAAAGGCTCCGGCTTTCTCGGACCCCTCGACGTCACCGGTCCGGGTGACATGCGCGAGCTCTTCTCGGTGGGTGACGAGACCTTCATCTCCGGACCGCTCCACATCGATCTGGGCGCCGAGGTTCGCATCGGCAGCCGCGTGCAGCTCGGACACCACGTGCTCCTCCTCACGGTCGACCACGAGATGGGGCCATCGACGGCGCGGTGCGGGGCGCTCACCGCGGCGCCGATCATCATCGGCGATGGGGTGTGGATTGCCTCGCGTGTGACGGTGCTTCCCGGCGTCGTCATCGGCGACGGTGCGATCGTCGCCGCGGGCGCGGTCGTCAGCCGTGACGTGGCACCCAACACGATGGTCGCCGGCATGCCAGCCAAGCTGGTGCGCGACCTGGACGACGCCGTGCCCTTGCGCCGCCACCGGCCGAGGAGCCAGCCGCCGCCACCGAGGGACGGCCGATTCACGTGACGGCACGGCGCCTGGCGTTCGCGACGACAGGGACGCCCCGGCCCCCCGTCCCGGGGCTGCGGACGCATCTCTTCGAGGACATGTTCGCGCGGCGGTACGACGAGTCCCTGCTGGACCCCATCCCGACCGCGACCGGCGTGAGGCGCGTGCCGTCGTGGTTCAAGCTGGCACGCGAGATCCGCCGTCGCCAGGACGAGTACGACGCGGTGGTGAGCTGGAGCGAGGGGGCGACGGTGGCGCTCATGACGCTCGACGGGATCCGTCGATCCCGGAGGCCGCACATCGCGATGATGTACTGGTTCTCGCGGCCGTTCGTCCGCTTGCCGCTGCGCGCGTTCGGCGATCGGCTGCAGGCGATCGTCACGTGGAGCTCCGTGCAACGGGAGTACGTCATCCGCGAGCTCGGGATGCCCTCGGAGAAGGTCTACTTCATCCGGCACTACGTCGAGCAGGCCTTCTGGAGCCCGCGCGACGGGGAGACGGACATGATCTGCAGCGCCGGCGCCGAGATGCGGGACTACCCGACGCTGATCGAGGCGCTGCGCGGCACCGACCTCCGATGCCACATCGCGACGGACCACGTGCGAACGTCTCGCCGGATGGGCTTCGGCGCGCGCGTGCACGCCGATGACGTCACGGCCGGCGCGGGGGACAACGTCACCATCGGTCGAAAGGGGCCGCACGATCTTCGGGACCTCTACGCGCGGTCCCGCTTCGTCGTCGTGCCCCTCCACCCGTCGGATACCGACAACGGCGTCACCGTCATTCTCGAGGCGATGGCGATGGGCAAGCCCGTCATCTGCTCTCGGACGCAGGGGCAGGTCGACGTGATCCAGGACGGGGTCACCGGCATCTTCGTGCCGGTGGGCGATCCGGCCGCCCTGCGCCGCGCCATGCTCGACCTCTGGAACGACCCGGAGCGCGCGAAGGAGATGGGACGGGCGGGGCGGGCGTACATCGAGAGGCACCACACGCTCGACGACTTCTGCGCGAAGGCGAAGACCGCCATCGACGCGTCTCTCGACGGTCGCCCGGCGCGGCCGGATGGCTCGTTCGACTGAGCGCGCTCGGCGCGGCGTGCTCAAGCGTGTGAGCGGGCGCCGTGGCGGTGCCCGATGTGACCGAGCAACCCTCGGAGCTGCTCCTCGCTGCGCACCCCGAGGAGCGAGACCGACACGCCCTCGACGCCGGCCACGTACTCCAGCGCCGTTCGGGCGAGCGAGAGGCCCCGGTGGCTCGCGTCGCGCCGGTACCTCGCGAGCTGCTCCTCGCGGAGCTTCTGTTCCTCGGGGGTGGGGCAGTACGCCTTGATGTCGACGTCCTCGGCGCGCTTGGCGAGCAGGCCGTTGGCGAGACACTCCCTCGCGATGAAAGCCGCTCCCTTCTCACGGACCCGAGGCAGCAGTGCATCGAGCGCTCTCTGCTCGAGCAGGTTCAGCGTGAACTGAACTGACGACACACCCGGATACCGCAGCGCGGCGAGCCCCACATCGACCGTGTCGCACGCGACGCCGTAGTACCGGATCTTGCCGGCGCGCTTCAGCGCGTCGAGCTCCGGCTCCCACGCGCCCCGCTCGACCACGTCGAGCGGCGGACTGTGGAGCTGGAACAGATCGAGGTAGTCCGTCCGCATACGACGGAGGCTCCCCTCCACTGCCTTTCGTAGATACCCGGGAGAGAAGTCTTGCGCGAGCGCGCCCCGTGCGGCCCCGGGCAGACGATCGCGCCGTAGCTTGAGGAGGCGAATGAGGGGTCGCAAGACGGGCTTGAGGCGCGCCGCGAGCATGCGTCGCCCCGGCAGGCAGTATCCCGCCTTGCTCGCGATGACGACGCGATCCCGCTGCCGGCGAAAGGCGCGACCGACGAGCTTCTCGCTCTCGCCCTGCGAGTACATGTCGGCGGTGTCGAAGAAGTTGAGCCCCGCGTCGCGCGCGGTCGAGAGGAGGCGCACGAAGCTACCGGCATCTTGCTGAAAGATGCCCCCGATGCGCGCGCACCCGATGCCGTACTCGGTGACCTTCAGATCCGTCGTGCCGAAAGGAGCCGCGCCCATTCGCGGGAGTATGCCCGAGCGAGCACGCTGCGAGTAGGCCCGTTTCCCCGGTGCCCTCCTTGCGGGTGCAGGATCCGTCGGCTAAGGTTTTCGACCTTTCGATGAACCAAGCCGGTGCTGCGCCCGACGATGCTCCCGTGAAGAAGGTGCTCTCCGCGGCCGACCTCGAGGCGCTGCACCGCCGCTACGCGGAGGACGGGTACGTCGTCCTCGAGAACGTGATCGATCGGCAGCGATCGCTCGCCCTGCGAGACGCGATCGTCGACGCCTTCGACCGCGACAGGCGCTCCGGGAAGCTCTTCTCCGGCGGAGGGCTCATCAGCGGGCATCTCAACTGCTTCCCCGGCGACGGGTCGCGCTTCGTGCAGGACGCTCTCGAGGCGCACGGAGTCGTCGACTTCGTCAAGGCGATCACCCCGCGCCGATTCTTCGTGCCCAACGTCCGGTGCAACGTCAACCTGCCGGGGAGCGTCGCGCAGCACTACCACATCGATGGGACGTACATGGGCCGGTTCACGGTCGTGAACGTCGCCCTGATGGATACCGATCTCGTCAACGGCGCCATCGAGCTCGCGCCCGGGACACACAAGAAGTTCTACAAGTACTGGCGGTTTGCGGTCGAAGCGCCCTATCGCCGCGCCAAGCGAATCCTCATGAGCGCGGGCGACGTGCTCATTCGAACTTCGGCGCTTTGGCATCGCGGGATGCCGAACCGAAGCTCATCGCCCCGCCCGATGCTGGGGCTCACGTTCGGCGACAAGCTCGACGACGAGTACGCCGACCCCTACGTCTTCAACGACGGGAAGGTCGCGTTCTACGAGAACTGGTTCCGCCCGACGCGGCTGGGCCGCCTGCGGGAGCGCACGGTGGTGACGGCGCCCATCACGTATGCTTCGTATCGCTTCGTCTCCTCGCTCCTCGGGGACAAGGGGTACGGAGCCCCGGTTGCGCCGCCGGAGCCCCAGCGTTAGAAGTGGGGGCGTGAGTCTTCGTTCCTTCGTGCCAGGCGCCGTCGCGGTCGCAGTGTGCGCGGTCGGCGCGGGCTGTTCGTCCACGGGACAGTACGTCTGGTTCAGTAACCTGCCGGCCGCCATCGCCAACGGGCCCACGGATTACGTCATCAACGTGGGCGATACCCTCGACGTGCGGGTCCTCGGCCACGAAGACGTCAGCGTCCTCAAGGAGAAGGTCCGGGTCGACGGGCGCATCGCGATCCCGTTGATCGGCGAGGTCGAAGCACGAGGCAAGCGCCCGAGCGCATTTCGCGCCGAGCTCGAGGGGCGGCTCAAGGACTTCATCGTGTCGCCGAGCATCACGGTCAATGTGGTCGACGTGCAGCCGATGACGTTGCTCCTCCTCGGTGAGGTCGCGCACCCGGGCGCCTTTCAGGTCGACCCGAACGTGCCGCTGGCCCAGGCGCTCGCGCTCGGCGGCGGGCTGACCGACTACGCGTCGCGCGACGGCATCTTCGTCGTGAGGCAGCAGCCCCAGATGCGGGTTCGGTTCACCTACCAGGCCGTGATGCGAAACGAGGGGCGCGCGGGGGAGTTTCCGCTCCACCCCGGCGATCTCGTCGAGGTCGAGTAGCGCGTCGAGCCGTCAGCGACCGCGACGCTCGCGCACGGAGACCGTCGGCGTCGGGGCCTCGACGAGGGAGTCCGCCGGGACGGAGGTGCGCACGAAACAGTTCGCGGTGATCTTCGAGCGAGCCCCCAGCGTGATGGGACCGACGAGGGTGCTGCCTGCGCCGACGTGGACGTCGCGCTCGACCGTCGGGGCTCCGACCGTTCGGCTCTCGGGGTCGACCCCCATGCCGAGCGTCACGTGCTGAAACAGGATCGCGCCACGCTGAACGTGCGCGGCGCGGCTCACGGCGAGGCCCATTCCGTGGACGACGACGATGCCGGGCTCGAGCTTCGCCTCCCAGTGGACGTCGGAGCCGTATGCATGGCGAATGAACCGCGACGCGACTTGCGGGGCGAGAGGAATGCCGGCGTCGGCGCAGAATCGCATGGCGCGGCAGGCCGCGAGCATCTGGAAACCGGCTCGCACCACGAGATCGCGCGTCAGGCTGGGGCCGCTGCCCTCCGAACCGCCCGGGCCGCCATACTTGCCGTCGTAGTGGTGCAGCATCTCGTGGTCTGCGCGCACGGCGGCGACCATCGTCCGGAAAGCGCGCGCGAGCCTCAAGGCTTCTCTCCCTCGCGCGTGGTCCGCACCCACTCGGGGTTCTTGGTGGGCGACGAGCGGAGGCGGAGCAGGATCTTCCACGCCATGTAGACCGGCGCCCACATGAGGTCCGGCACGGCGCGGAGGCCCACGCCTGACATCCACACGCCGCGAAGGATGTACACCATCAACCCGGCCACCGACGCCGCCCACGGCGCGAGCGCCCACCACGCGCCTCGCCCCGTGGCCCACCACCCCAGCGCGGCCAGAAAGCCCAGGCCCGCGGTGAGCGCGACGTACGTGAGCGGAGGCACTAGCAGATCGGCGGCGAGATCGAGCAAGAGGAGCCGACCGCGTCGCAGCCCGGTGGCGACGAGCTTGGGCCCGTGCTGGCGAGCGAGGGCCCAGCGCCCGCCTTCCCAGCGGCGGCGCTGCGAACGCGATGCCGCCTCCGACGACACCATCTGACCGAACACCTGCGCCTCACCCGCGTACTCGACGCGATGCCCGGCGAACCCGAGCCTTATCCCGTATTCCACGTCCTCGACGATCGAGAAGGCGTCGTGCGGTACGGCCCGGAGGAGGGGGGTGGCAAACGCCATCCCGTTGCCGCGGAGTCCCGCCGAAACCCCCAGCCGTTCGCGCGCGCTCGAGCGCACGCCGTGAAACAGGGTGAGCGCGATGTGCATCAGGCGCGTGCGCCACGAGTCGGTTCGATTGGCGACGCCGTACTCGGCCTGGACGGCGAGCGCACCGCGGCTGATGCGGTCGGCGAACGCCTTGAGGAGGTTCGGAGTGACGGTCGTGTCCGCGTCGACGATCGCGACCGCGTCCGCCTGCCCGTCGCGCAGCGTGCGCTCGAAGGCGTGCTCGAGGGCGTATCCCTTCCCGCGTCGCGAGGTGTCCTGTCGCTCGAGGACGACGGCGCCGGCCTCGCGCGCGCGGTCGGCCGTCGCGTCCTTGCAGTTGTCCGCCACGACGAGCACTCTCCGCAGCTCCGCCGGGTAGTCCATGGCGAGCAGGCTCGCGACCGTGGCCGCGATGCCGATCTCTTCGTCGTGGGCCGGGACGATGACGTCGAACCGCGTCTTCGGCGGCTCGGGCGGCGACGGGATCGGGTTGCGCCACGAGAGCAGCGCCAACCCCGCCAGGTAGCTGGTCCACGCCAGCGGTAGAAGGCTGAGCGCGACGAGCGCCACGTCGACGAACATCGGCACGGAGGTTAGCAGGTCCCTCAGCCTTCGACGCCCGCCAGGGGCTCCGGTCGAGGCCGCGCGTCCCCGCGGTGCCGGAGGAGGCGGAGCACGGTCATCACGTCGCCGATCCGGACGACGCCGACCGCCAGCGCCACGACCAGGTAGAAGACGCCGTCCACGATCAGCCGTATCGGTCCAATGAACCGCAGCTGCCGGTCGAGGAAGAGGGTCGCTGCGGCGAGCGCGGCCGTCTTGCCGAAGACGCGGAGGTTGCGACCGTCGAGCGGGAACCGCTTGTACCTCGTGATCATGCCGACGAGCACGCATGCCTCGGTGACGATCACCGACGTCGCCGCGCCCGCACACTCCCCGCCCTCACCCATGAGCCGGCGACCGAGCGGTACGAACACCAGCATGAAGAGCGACGTGACGAACACCGACGAGACGGAGATCACCGTCACCGACCATCCCTGCTTCAGGATCGTCAGGTTCTGCGCCAGCATCATGTTCATGTAAGTCATCATGAAGACCAGCGAGAGGATGGACAGCCCGGTCGCCGCCGGCGCGAACTTGTCACCGAAGGCGACGTGGATGAGGAACTCGGACCCCGCGGAGATGAGGACGGTGATGGGGGCAATGGTGACGACGAGGCCCTCGAGCGATCGACGGAAGATCTCCATCCCTTCTTCTCGAGAACGGGCATGAGCGCGCGCGAGGAGCGGAACGGCCACCCAGAAGAGCAGCGGGCTGAGGAGCATGCAGAGCGACGCCAGGTTCTGGACCGCTCCGAACCACCCGACCTCGCGCTCGTCGTGGCGGACGAACTCGAGGACCGACATGACGATGCTGCTCAAGATGGTCAGCGCGAGCCCGTTGACGAAGTAAGGGACGCTCTCGACGATGACCTCTTTCACCGCGCGCGCGTCGATGCGAAACTCGAGCCCCGTACCGCTTCGCGCCGCGGGAATCAGGATCGCCGCGCGCAGCCCTTCGGCCAGCATGACCGGCATCGCGAGGAAGGGTAGCGAAGCGTCGTAGTGCAGCCCGAGCAGCAGGGTGCCGCCCCAGACGACCTTCGTGACCACGTTCGCGACGGCGGCTGCGCCGACCCGGGAGTTCGCCTGCAAGACCGCGCTGAGCGTCCCGTTGAGGGCCATCAGGTGGTAACTCACGCCGAAGACCATGACGGCGAGGAACACGTCGCCGTGGCGCCCGGTCACCCAGAGCACCGTCCCCATGATGGGAAAGATGAGGAGGCTGAGGAGCACCCTCAGCGCGAAAATCCCTCCGACGACGTCGGACGAATAGTTCGGCCGGACCGCGACCTCCTTGATGATGTGGGTGTCGACGCCGAGGCCGAGGATCGCGAAGAACATCGCGGCGAAGCTGTCGGCGAACCCGAAGTGACCTTGCCCCACCGGGCCGAGATGCGCCGGAACGCGAAGCTTCACGATGAGGGCGACCGACCACGTGATGAGGAGCGATGCCCCCATCTTGGCGCCGTTACGGAGCGCGACACCCCACTCCCGATGGCGCACGTGGTCGGCGTGTACCGACGGACCGGCGGCAGCAGAGGGCGCTTCGTTCTCCGGCACGGGCAAGAGCCTACCGGCGCGACACGGGATCGTCGCAGTGCGGCTCTTTCGGCCTGGCGACCCGGGCAAGAGGTAGCATCTTCCGCATGGTGCCCCGTTATGACCAACGGGCGCCAGTGCGTCAAGGAAGGGCCCTACTTGATCTGAGATGGCGCCGGCGCTACGCAGCCGAGCGAGGAGGACCGTGAACAAGTTCCTGTCACTCGTTCGTGGACGCCTCGAACGCCAGCGCGACCAGTCGGTCCTCGCGCGCCTCCGGGACGACGCCGGCTACCTGGCGGAAGCCGCCTCCGCCCAGGTCGCCCTCCGAGAGTGCGACGTCGTCGGCGCGTGGGTCCGCGTCGTGGGGCGTCCCTTCGTCGAGAATCGCGGGCGCATCGAGATCGGTTCGCGGACGCGCCTCGTCTGCGACTTCGCGCCCGTCGAGCTGAGAGCCGGAACGGGCGGAACGCTGCGTATCGGCGGACAGTGCGCGATCAACTTCGGGACGACCGTCAGCGCGAAGCAGAGCGTCACCATCGGCGATCGCGTGGGCGTCGGGCCCTATTGCATCATCGCGGACACGGAAGGGGGCGACCCCGCGGGGGCCGGCGACGTCGCGCCGCAGCCGGTCGTGATCGGCGACGGGGTCTGGCTCGCGAGCCGGGTCACCGTCATGCCGGGCGCGCGTATCGGGGAGGGAGCCGTCGTCACTGCCGGCAGCGTCGTCGAGGGCGAGATCCCGGCGCGCGTCGTGGCGGGCGGCAACCCGGCGCGCGTGCTCCGGCGCCTCGACGGTGACGCGTCCGGTGCCGGTGGCAACCCGGCGCCCGAGTCTCGGTCGACCAACGGCGCTGCGAACGGTGCGCACGCGAAGGTGATGCAGGACCTCGCCGCACCCGCGTCGCCCGAGGTACGTCCCGAGCCCGCGCACCGCGGCGTTCTCATCGCGGACTTCACGATCGACGAGCTCGCCCGCTGCCTCGAGGCCGACATGGCCGCGCCGGTGCTCGAGGCGGCGGTGGCGCCTTTCGGTCAGGTCGTGCCCGTCCTCATGTCGCCCAAGAATCCGGGCCACGACTATGCGGTGGTGTGGACGCGCCCCGAGGGCGTCCTGCCGTCGTTCGCGCGCCTGCTCGAGTTCGACCTGGTCGACGACGCGACACTCGTGGACGAGGTCGACCAGTACGCCTCGCTGCTCCTCGAAGGCCTCAAGTCGTATCGCTTCGCCTTCGTGCCGACGTGGACGCTGCCCCCGTGGCATCGCGGCCTCGGGCTCATGGACGGCCGCGCGAACGGTCTGACGCGGGCGCTCCACACCATCAACCAGCGGCTCATGACCCGGCTCGAAGGGTCGACCAACGTCTACGTGCTGAATGCCCAGCGCTGGTGCGATGAGGCGGGGCGGGGCGCCTACAGCGCGAAGCTCTGGTACATGGGCAAAGTCCCGTTCCACTCGTCGGTCTTCCACCACGCGGCGAACGACGTGAAGGGTGCCATCCAGGGCATCACGGGGATGACCCGCAAGCTCATCGTGGTCGACCTCGACGACACGCTGTGGGGCGGCATCGTGGGCGACGTGGGATGGGAGAACCTCCGCCTCGGCGGTCACGACAGCGTCGGCGAAGCCTTCGTCGACTTTCAGCGCGCCCTCAAGAGCCTCAAGCGACGCGGCATCCTGCTCGCGATGGTGAGCAAGAACACCGAATCGGTCGCGCTCGAAGCCATCCGCAGTCACACCGAGATGGTGCTGAAAGAGGACGACTTCGTCGGCTGGCGCATCAACTGGCAGGACAAGGCCCGGAACATCGCCGATCTGGTCTCCAGCCTGAACCTGGGCCTGCAGTCGACGGTGTTCATCGACGACAATCCGTTCGAGCGCACCCGAGTCCGGGAGGCCTTGCCGGAGGTCTTCGTCCCGGAGTGGCCGGAGGACAAGCTGGCGTACACGTCGACGTTGCTCGCGCTCCGGTGCTTCGACACTCCGACGCGCACGGCGGAGGACGCGGCGCGAACCGAGATGTACGTGTCGGATCGCAAGCGTGAGGATCTGCGCTCGCAGGTCGGTTCCCTCGACGAGTGGCTGCAGAGCCTGGGCCTGCGGGTGCGGGTCGAAGGGCTCAACGCGGCGAACATCGCGCGAACGACGCAGCTGCTCAACAAGACCAACCAGCTCAATCTCTCGACGCGGCGCCTGACCGAGACCGAGCTGGTCGACTGGGCCAAGCGGCCAGGTCACTCCGTGCACGCCCTCTCGGTGTCGGACCGGCTGGGCGACGCAGGGCTCACAGGCATCCTGGGTCTGCAGATCGAGGGCAACGTCTGCCGTGTGGTGGACTTCGTCCTCAGCTGTCGCGTCATGGGTCGTCGCGTGGAGGAGGCCATGGTGTATCTGGCCGTCGACAAGGCGCGGTCCCTGGGGCTCGAAGGGGTCGTGGCCGACCTCATCCCGACGAAGAAGAACGGCCCGTGCCTCGAGTTCTGGCAACGATCCGGATTCCAGCGCGAGGGAGAGAACCGCTTCACGTGGGACGCGCGGCAGCAGTATCCGCTCTCGCCGGTGATCGCGCTGGAGCGTGTCGGGTGACGCTGCAGGAGCGCCTCGAAGGGGCCCTCGGTCGCCGGAGGCTCCGGGGATGTACGCGAGTCGGCGCGCGTCCGATCGTCCGCGGGAGCCCCCTCGTCTTCAACACCGGTGAGCTGACGATCGGCGACGACTTCTCGCTGAGCAGCCGCCCCGTGCGCTCCCATTTCTACGTGGCCGGCCGGATGCGCATCGGCGATCGTGTTCGCATCGGCGCGGGAGCCGCTATCTCGGCCCTCGGCAGCGTGGACATCGAGGACGACGTGTCCATCGGCGACTACGCGATCGTCATGGACTCGGACTTCCACGTCGCTGACGACTTCCACGCCGCCGCGATTCCGCGTCCCGTCTTCATCGGCAGGGGCGCGCGACTCGGGCACCGGGTCGTGGTCCTCCCGGGATCGAGGGTGGGGGCCGGTGCCGTCGTGAAGGCAGGGAGTGTCGTCTCGGGGGATGTCGCCGAGGGGGCCGTGGTCGAGGGGAATCCGGCCCGGTCCCGGTCCGCGACCGTCGAGGGCGCGGATGCGCCCGCCGATGCCGCCGTACCGCGGCTCGTGATGCAGGTCCTCGGGCTACGCAGCATTCCGGGTCCGGACGCGGGCCCGGAGCAGATCGCGCAGTGGGACTCGCTCGGCGCGCTCCGCCTCATCGTGGCGCTCGAGGAGACGTTCGCCATCACGCTGGCCGAGGACCAGGTGAAGTCGGCTCGGTCGATACGCGAGCTGGCGCAGCACGTCGAAGCCGCTCGCCTCCGCCGGACCACCTAGGTCGGTGCCGCGAGGACCCTCTGCAGGCGCTCCCGCGCGACGGCGAGGGAGTGATGCGTTTCCATGTAGGCATAGCCGGCCAGCCGGAAGCGATCCCGGAGGCCATCCTCGGAGAGCAGGCGTGCCGTGCGCTCCGCGAAGGCATCCGGCGCGTCTGCGATGAACATCTCCCGTCCGTCCGCGACGTCGAGGCCGGCCGCGCCGTCGGTCGTGGTGACGGTCGGCATCCCGGCTCGCATCGACTCGAGGAGCTTCATTCGAACCCCCGATCCGCCGATGATGGGGGCGATCATCGCGACGCTGCCGGCGTAGACCTCCTCGAGATCCTCGACGTATCCGACGACCCGAATGCCGGGGGCAGACCACTCGGGCGGCACGATGAGCGAGCCGTCGTCCGCCTTCCGCAGGCCGGGTCCCGCGATGGTCAGCGTCGCGTCGGGCACGCGCTGCCGGATGAGGGGCCACACGTCCTTGCAGAACCAGTCGAGCCCGTGGGCATTCGGCTGCCAGCCGAGGAGCCCCGTGTACGCCAGCGCGGGTGACCGCGTGCGCTCGACGCGCTTCGAGGCCAGCTCGATGAACGTCGGTACGACGGTGGCATCGATGCCGGCCAGGGCTCGGAAGGCCCGGGCGTCGGCGTCCGAGATCGCGATGACCCCGTCGACGTCGCGGAGGCGGCGACGCTCGTAGCCTCGCAGCGAACGCGCCTCCCAGCGCGCGGCCTGGCGGAGAGCGCCCCGGAACGTCGGCGCCAGGCGCTCGAAGATCTCCCACTCGACGTTGTGCTCCTCCAGGACGACGTGCGCCCTCGGGGCGAGCCGGCGAATGCGCGGCAAGTAGGTCGTCATCCCGAGCTGACCCACGTAGACGACGTCGTAGATTCCACGGCGGAGGTGGCGCTCCACCAGCGCGTGCATCGACGGGTTGTCGCACTTCGCGACGAGGTAGGGGACGCCCAGCGCGCGGAGACCGAGGAGGCGTGGCAGGTGCTTGGGAGAGCGGCGCATGTGCGTCGGCTGCATGACCGCCTGCTCGGCTCGAAGCTTCGGCACGACTCGTTCGAGGGCGCGCAGTCGCTCGGCGTCGACCGGCGCCTCCGACAGCGCCAGGAACGTGATGCGCTCGACCCGCTCGATGGACGAGAGGACGCGAAGCTGAGACAGCGTGCGAACCCGAAGGCCGCGCTCGGCCGGATAGACGAAGTCGAGTGAGAGGAAGAGGACGTTCAAGCCAGCCTCCTGGCGGAGGCTGGCTCGGACAATCCGCTCGCAGGCTCGCGGGGTATGTTCAAGGCAGCCTCCTGGCGGAGGCTGGCTCGGACAATCCGCTGGCAGGCTCGCGGGGTATGTTCAAGCCAGCCTCCTGGCGGAGGCTGGCTCGGACAATCCGCTCGCATGGGCGCGGGGTATGTTCAAGCCGGCGTTCGTCATGCCAGACCGAGCGAGCGGCGTCGGAGGACCGAGCGTACTTCGCGGAGGGGGCCCGCCAGGTGTCGGGCCAGGAAGGGCGCCGCGTACCGAGCGCCCGCAACGAACCGCAGGACGGGGCCGAAGCTCATGGCGGCCGCCGGACCGAGAAAATAGGCGCCGCGCACGGACGACTCGAAGTTGAGCGACAGGTCTGGCGCCTTCGCGAGGCGGCGGATGCGCGCGCGGAGATCGACGTCGAGGTAGGCCATGCGATCGACGTCCATGTCGAACCCCGTGCCGGCGATGACGTGATCGACCTCCAGCGTCTGGTCGCCGAGGCCCGCGTGCTGCAGACGAAGGCGTACCCGGTCGCCGATGCGGTCCGCCCCGACGACCGTCGTGCGCTTCCGGATCTCGAGGTCCGTGCAGCGATCCTTGATCCACCAGGGCGAGGACGGGCCGAGGTAGCCGCGCACGAATCGCACGCGACGCTCGCGGGGCAAGAAATGGACGCCCAGGGGCACCTGGTCCATCAGCCAGCTCGTCCGCGAGGCTCCCAGGCTGGAGTCGGGAGCGCGGAGCTTCTGGTGCCACGGTCGCTGGCGGGGTGTCTTGTCGTGGAAGATGACCTGCTCCGCGCGGGCCAGCACCTGCGACGTTCCCCCCGCTTCGCGGACGAGGACCGCGGCTTCGACCGCAGAGGCACCGGCGCCGATCACGGCGACGTTCTTGCCGGCGAAGGGGACGTACGTTCGATGGTCCGACGAGTGGCTGGCGAGCTCCGGGGGTAGTCCCTCCAGCGACTCGGGCAGCCGCGCGAAGTGAGTCAGCCCCGTCGCGAGCACGACGCGTCGCGAACGCAGCCGGGCACCGCTGGCGGTCGTCACCTCGAACCGGCCGTCCCCGCCGGCGACCCGCGTGACCTCCGCCGGGTCGAGGTCCGGCACGAAGCGTCGCTGCATCTCCATGCCGTAGGCGGCGAACGACTCCATCGTGCAGGGCTCGTGGTCCTCCAGTCCAGCGGCGCGGCACCACTCCGGGAACGTGTGGCCGTGCTGCGGAACGTAGACGCTCGTGGCGAAGGCGAGGGACTTGAGGTTCAGGCCGGGCGGCATGTCGCGCCAGAACTTCATCGGGGGCCCGAAGATGCGAAACTCGACCCCCCGCTCCCGCAGCTGGGCTGCCAGCGCGAGCGCGTAGGGCCCGGCTCCGACGATGGCAACGTCCGTTTCGTCGTGCATCGACTCGTTCTCCCAAGTCCCACCGCGCGCGCGGAGGTGGCCGTCTCAATAGCACAGGCAATCCCCCTCGCTCGGGGCTCCACCGAGTCAGGGAACGGCCAAGACGTCAGCCGTCGAGGGCGATCGTGCGTACGAAGGACAGCGGGTGGCGCAGGTATCCGTAGAGCTGGGCCGCGACCTCGAAGGCCATCGGGCGCGGGTCGTCGCGATCGGCCACCGCGTCGACCAGGCCCCCGTCGCGCTCGTCGCACCACGCTCGCCACCGCCGGGCGTCTTCTTGCGACATCCGACCCGTCACGCGCTTCGCCGCGACGAGGACCTCCAGGCCGAAGCGATTGCAGAAGCCGCGCGCGCTCCCGCCGAGAACGGCGTGGGCGCGCTCGAGGAGCCGGGTGACCTCGTCGCGCTGGTCGAGGGCTTCCGCATAGGCGAGCTGCGGCAGGGGCAGCCCACGCGCCACGTCGAACGCGACCTGGTTGTAGAGCCGCCCGTTCATGTCGATGAGGAGGGAGCGCTCGCCCTCGCGGATGAACTCCACCTCGAAGATGCCGAAATATCCGACGCGTTCGCAGAGTCTCCTCACCCGGTCCGCGAGGCCCGCATCGACGGAGGCCTCTTCGAAGCACAGCCCGATGCCGAGGCGACGTGGTCGCTGCAGCACCTTGTTCGCCGCGAGCACCGCGAAACCGTCACCGGTCCGCGCCCGGAAACCGGCGAGCGAGTAGATGCCATCCATCGCCTGCGCGTGGTAGCGCTGGAGCATCGGCCACGTCGCCTCCGGAAACCGCGACGCGAGGGCCTGCCCGTACCGGTTCCGGCGCCGGAAGTGCGCGTACGCGGCCGTCATCTCGGACGGCGGGCCGTCCACGATCGCGCCCTTGCCGTGCGTTGCGAGCAGCACCTGCGTCCGAGGCTTGACGACCAGTGGGCCGCCCGCCTCGCGGACCACCCGGTCGACGTCGGCGTCGGACTGAGGGAGCCAGGTGTCGGGCACGTCGAGCCCGACCGCGCGCGCATCGTCGAGCAGTCGCCCCTTGTCGAGGATGCGGATGAGGGAGGCGAGGTCGGGTTGGCCGATCACCATGTGCTTCGAGAGCTCCGCACGGTGCGTCGCGAGGGCGAAGGAGACGTCGTCGCTCGTCGCCAGCACCACGTGGCCGGGACTCGCCTCGCCGAAACCGGCGAGCCACTCCGTCACCCGCTCCAGGTCCCCGAACGGCGGGCAACGAAGGCGCCTCGTGACGTGTCTCGACCACAGCGCGGGGGCGGCCCGGGACGGGTCGATGACCGTCACCGGGACCCCCTCACGGCCCAGCGTCCGCGCCGCCGCGAGGGTCCCGTAGTACCCGGCGTCGGCGAGGAGCAGCGGGTTCGGAGCAGACCTCATTCTCAGACGATCACCACTAATCGACCGAGCC
>JBEKGQ010000018.1:0-25169 GCA_050012715.1 Polyangiaceae bacterium | reverse complement strand
GCCCAGCACCCCCGCGGCGACGACGACGAGGCGCGGAGCGCGCAGCGCGATCCGGGGCGCGGTCACCGTCAGGCCGCGCGCGGCGGCGCGCACGTCCTCGAACGAGACCTCGCTGCCCGACAGATCCGCGCGGCGCGCCGGCAGCGACGCGGAGACGCGGACGGTGGTGGACACGTCGGCGCGGACCCGCTCCCGGCCGCCGTCGATGGCCAGGCCGTGAATGGCTGCGTGAAGGTGACCGTCGAGGGTTTCCTTCGTGAGCGACCCGGCGGCCTGCCCGCTCAGCGTCGCGGTGCCCGAGTCGACCCCCAGGCTCGCCGGCAGCGGGAGACGGGAACGCCAGTAGCCGAGCGACGGCGCGGCGAGGTCGTCGATCGCCGCCTCGTACGCGATCTCCGAGAACGGACGGGTGAGATCGACGTCCGGCGACTCGACCCTTCCGGTGACGCGGACGGCCGTCGCGCGCACGACACCGGCGTGGGTCGCCCTCGCTCCGCGGATCTCCAGCGTCGCATGACCCTGCCGCTGATCGTCCACCGCGATGCGGGCCTCGAGCTCCGCGTCGACGTCGAGACCGAAGCCGGAGAGCGCGGCCGGAAAGGGATCGAGCCGAGCGTGGGTCCCCGGCTGGAGCACCCCGTGGTCGAGGGCGAGGCCGACCTCGAACGACGACTCACCCTTCACGGCCGTGACCGGTGTTCCTCGAAGGAAGTGCTCCGCGACCGTCGCGACGTGGACCGCTCCGCGAAGGTCCGCCTGGACGGACACGTGCCCCGGCACCGCCTTCAGCGAGACCGCGCGCACGTCGAACGGATGAATCGTGGCGTCGATCCGTCCCGTCACCCCCGACGTCCAGCTCTCGAGCGGACCGTACGACACCTCCAGCGTGCGCACCTCGATCGTGGCGGGCCCGATGTCGAGCCACCGCATCGGCCGGAAGAACCATCGCCCGCGGACCTGGAAGTCGCCCGAGTACCGCGTGGTGTCGACCCAGACCTCGCGCACGTGGTCCGCCACGACGTCCTCGAGCCAGATCGACCAGAGGTTGTACTGGGCGTCGGTGAGGGGCGGCGGCTTCGGGCCGGCGATGGGCGGATCGGTGAAGCCGGGCACCGGCGGAAGGGCGGCCGCCTCCTCGGCGGTGAACGAGGCTTCTTTCTGCCGCACGCGCATCGAGACCCCATCGCCCCGGACGTGGCTCGCGTGGAAGCGCTGGTGCGCGAAGTCGAGGACGCCGAAGTGGAGGTCGCAGCGGTCGAGGGTCAGGATCCACTGGACGTTGCTGTCGCTGCCGCGGATCCGCAGCCCCTCGACGTGGGCGCGGCCGGGGATGACCGAGTAGGCGCTGGTGTACTCGACGAGCATCGTGGTCGGGTCTTCGCTGATGAGGTTCCGGAACAAACGCGTCCGGAGGAACACGTTGATCCCGATCAGGTACACCGCCCACGAGCCCGCCAGGACGTAGGCCACGATGCGGAGGATCTTTCGCGGTCGGATCCGACGGAAGAAAGAGGGCACGCCGGAGAACGATGCAAGCGGCGCCCCAGGTCACGGCGCCTTCTTCTCCACGGTGGTCTCCTCCAGCGCCGAGAGGACGGCGTGCGGATCGACCGGCTCTTGCATCACGTCGGCGACGGGATCCACGCGGTTGGTCACGGTGGGCATGTCGCGCCGCAGCTCTTCGATCAGCGCGATGAGCTTCGCGATCTTCTGCTCCGCGAGCAGGTTCACTTGCAGCTCCAGCTGGCCGATTCGGTCGAAGTCGCGCGTCTGTCGGTTCTGCGTCGTGAGGATCATGCTCGTCATGAGCAGCGCGCCGAGCCCGACGAGCCCCTGCAGCCAGGCGAACGGAGGAGGGTCGAACGGCCGGGCGCCCAGGCGTATTGCGACCAGATTCCACCCCATCCAGACGACGACGGTCACGGCGATGACCCAGAGAGACCGAGGGCGCCCGAGCTGCGCCGTGACGTGCTCGATCGCGCGTTGATGACGGCCGATGTTCCGCTCCGTCCGCGCGCGGAGCGAGGCCAGCGCGGTCACGTTCTCGTTGACCTTCTGGGCTTCCGGGAGGCGTGCTTCCAAGAGGGTGCGTTCAGTGCACGTGCCGGGCCATTCGAATGGCGGGATGCGGCGTCGGCGGCCGGCAGGGATGCCTCGGCTGTGGCGCTTTGGGCTCGGCGAGCGCCCTCGTCAGTGCGCCCGGTCTCGCGTCAGCTCGTGGACTGCGCGCAGGAGCGCCGACGCCTCGACCGGCTTGACGAGGTGCTCCTGGTACCCCGCGCTCTTGGCCTGGACACGGTCCTCGGGAGCCTCCTCGTGGCTTCTTCGACGCGCGAGCACGCCGTCACGCGCGCCGACGCCAGCTCGAGGATCGTCCGCACGAACTCCAGGCTGTCCGGATCGTCGTCGACGACGAGGACGCGCGTCCCTTCCAGCGTGATGGGCCCGCGCTCGGGCGCGAGGCCGGTCACTCTCCCGGGCGGGAGCGACGAGTCCTCCGTCACGGGGAAGCGCATGACGAACGTCGCCCCGCAGCCGAGCCCGTCGCTCCGCCCCTCGGCCGTACCGCCGTGCGCCTCGACGAGGTGCTTCACGATGGCGAGACCGAGACCGAGGCCCCCGTGGGCGCGCGTGATCGAGCTGTCCACCTGGTTGAAGCGCTCGAAGAGCAGCGGCTGGTCGGCGGGCGCGATGCCCATGCCGTCGTCGCGCACCTCCATCACGACCTCTCGCTCGGAGCGGTGGACGCTGAGCGACACGGTGCCTCCCCGCGGGGTGAAGCGGATGGCGTTCGAGAGCAGGTTCCAGGTGATCTGCGCGAGCCGGTCGGCGTCGGCGCGCAGGACGCCGAGGTCCGGCGAGAGGTCCGTGACGAGCCGGACTCCCTTGGCCTCCGCGACCGGCCGCAGCACGTCGGCCGCCTGCGCGAACGTCGGCAGGAGCTCCGTCTCCGCGAGGTCGAGGAGGAGCTTGCCGCTCGCGATGCGCGAGACGTCGAGCAGGTCGCTGATGAGACGCGTCTGTGCGCGCGCGTTGCGGTCGATGACGTCGAGGGCGCGGGCGAGGAGCTGGGGGTCGGTCGAGCTTCGCTTCAGGATCGCGGTCCACCCGGTGATCGCGTTGAGGGGCGTCCGGAGCTCGTGGCTCAGCGTGGCGACGAACTGGTCCTTGGCCTGATTCAGGCGCTCGAGCTCCCGGCGTGCGAGCTGCTCGCGCTGGAGGACACGCTCGTTCTCGTCGGACGCCATCTCGGAGGTCAGGTCGCGCGTGACCTTCGCGAAGCCGCGAACCTCGCTGTTCGGGCCGTAGAGCGCGGAGATGACGACGCGCGCCCAGAAGCGGCTCCCATCCTTGCGAACGCGCCATCCCTCGTCCTCGACCCGTCCTTCGCGCCGGACGAGTCGACGACCGCGTCGACGAGGTGATGGAAGCGCAGCTCGGACTCGGCCAGGTGCTGGTGGGCGCGATAGAGGTCGGCGAAGATACGCACCTTGGCCTTCAGCACCGTCCCGTCGAGGGGCTTCGAGATGAAGTCGGCGGCGCCGGCTTCGTAGGCGCGCCTTATCTGATCCTCGTTCTCGTCCGCCGCGGTGACGAAGATGATGGGAACGGGTCGGCGGCCCACCACGGCGTGGCGCAGCCGGGCCGCCGTTTCGAAGCCGTCCATTCCCGGCATCCGGGCGTCCAGCAGGACGACCGCGAACTCCCGCTGCGCGACCGCGGCGACGGCCTCCGCCCCCGAGCAGGCGTCGACGAGCTCGTACCCCTCGTTCCCCAGGACCGCCTGCAGCGCGAGGAGGTTCGGCGCCACGTCGTCGACGACGAGCACGGGGACGCGAGCGGGATCCCGGGTTTCCATGAAGGCAGCCGCGCACAGAGCGGCATTTCGAGCAGTAGGACGTCACGTTCGGGGGCGCAACCGCGGAGAAACATCAGTCCGCCAGCATCGGACCCGCACTCAACGGACGACCAGAGTGGCGTCGAACGATCGCGTCGCGGGAAAGAGGCATCGCGATGCGGTGCAGGCCTGATAGCGGACCGTGACCCGCAGGCGCCTCGGTCCGGGGGCCGCGTCCGGCGCGACGTCGATGGGGACCTGGACCTCGACCCCGCCCGCGAAGGTCGCGATCGTCCGGTCCGCGACCGCGAACGACGACGGGGCCGGATACGCGGGCGCGCCCACCCCCACGCCCGGCGCGCCCTCGACCACCACGCGCGTCGGCACGTAGGTCGGCGCGCTCGGCCGGTCGGACATGACGTGGTAGCCGCTCGCGACGTCGAGCCGCACGGCCAGCTTCACACGGTCGCCCGCGGCGACCGTGAGCGACGTTGCGCCGGCGGTGACGACCGGCGGAGCCGCGAGCCGCTCGACCTCCTCGCGAACGGCGCGGAACGTCGGGTCGAAGTGGGCGGAGTCGGGCATCAGATAGAACCGAAGAACGCCGGCCGGGTCGACGAGGAGCGTCGCGTCCAGCGTCACTTGCGCGCGATCCTCGAAGGACGGCTGCGCTCGGGGCGGCGCGAAGCGAGCCACGCCGGCTCCGGTCGCGTCGTGGAGCGCGAGGACCGAGGGCGGCACGTGCGCGGCGGCGTAGTCGCGCCATACCCGCGCGTCCTCCTCGACGTCGATGATCACGATCTTCACCCCACGCGGCGCCAGCGCGTCCGCCAGCGCCCCGAGGTGCTCGACCTCGCTGTCGCAGAACGGGCACCAGGTCGCCGTGAAATGCACGAGGACCCAGCTTCCGCGCATCGACGCAAGCGAGACCGGGCGCCCCTCGAGATCCGGGAGCACGAGCTCCGGCGCGACCTCGCCGGGCTGCGGGGAGCCCATCTCCGGGCGCACCGCGCCGCCGAGCCCGGGACGCTCCCAGGTCGGCGGTGCCGTGACGGCCGCGCCGCCGCAGGACGCGAGCAGCAAGGCGAGCGCGACGAGGAGCCTCATCCCGGCCTCAGCCCCCGCGCTCGGCGAGGAGCCGGTCCACCGCGCGCCGGACGTGCACGAGGTGGGCGTCGAAGTGGACGGTGTCGAGCACGGTGAAGGAGCGGATGCGCCCGGCCGGATCGAGGACGAGGTTGCTGGTGACGAGGGCCTTCGTCCGGTCCTTGAACTGCGGCTGAGCCCCGGCGGGCGTGAACCGGAGGGCGACGGCGCCCCCTTCGTCGCGCAGGACGGGAAGGTGCATCGGGACGCGCGCGAGGTAGGCGCGGTAATCGGGCTCGGGCTCCGCGATCCCGATCGCGACGACCTTGACGTTCCGCGTCGCGTAGTCGGCCGCGAGCTCGGCGAGGTAGGGCTGCTCCGCCTTCGAGAAGGGGCAGAACGACGCGACGAACGCGAGGACGACCACCGAGCCGCGCAGGGCCGAGAGCTTCACGAGCTTTCCGTCCTGGTCGGGCAGCTCGAAGTCGGGCGCCATGTCGCCGGGGTGGGGGCTACCCATCGCCTCCGTGACGACGATCGACGGTTCCGCGGGTACGGTTTCGCCCGCGGGCGTGGCGACGCCGGTGGGACGACCGGACGGAGACGACGCGCACGCCGCGAGCATGCACGCCCCGACGACGACAGCGCCCTTCACGGCTTCGCCTCGAGCACGAGGTTGAACGGCGTCTCGGTCGCGCGACGGAAGCGCTTGAAGCCCGCGGCCTGGACCACCTCGCGCAGGCGTCCCTCGCCGGCCTGCGCGCCGAGCGCCAGCCCGACCTCCTGCGACTTCGACGCCGGCGTGCATATCATCGTCGACGCCGAGTAGAAGATGCGACCCACCGGGTTCAGGTTCTTTTCGAGGTCGTCGTGCGCGAACGGCTCGACGATCATCCAGGAGCCCTCGGGCGCGAGCGTGGAGCGGACGTGGCGCGCCGCCCCCTCGGGGTCGCCCATGTCGTGCAGGCAATCGAAGAACGTGACGAGATCGTAGCCGCGACCCGGGAAGGTCTTCGCCGACGCGACCTCGAAGGTGATCCGGTCCGCGACCCCCGCCGACTCGGCGGCGCGCTTCGCGGCGACGATGGACTCCGCGTGGTAGTCGTAGGCGTGGAACGTGGCCCGCGGGAACGCCTTGGCCATCAGGATGGTGGACGCGCCGTGGCCACAGCCGACGTCCGCGACGCGCCCCCCCGCCTCGAGCTTCTCGCGGATGCCCTCCAGGGCCGGGATCCACGAGGCCACGAGGTTGCCGGCATAGCTGGGCCGGAAGAACTTCTCCGTGCCTTCGAAGAGGCACTTGTCGTGCTCGTGCCAGCCGAGGCCCTGCCCGGTGCGGAAGATCTCCGTCACCTTGGGCTCGTCCTTGAACATGCTCATCGCGATGAGGAAAGCCCCCGGGATGTAAGCGGGGCTGTCCGGGTCGGCGAGCGTGAAGGCCTGCTCCTCCGTCATGCGGTACCGCTTCGCCGCCGCGTCGTACTCGACGTAACCGGAGGCGGCGTTCGCCGCGAGCCACTCCGCCACGTAGCGCTCCGACGTCCTCGTGGCGCGCGCGAGCTCGGCGGGCGTCGCCGGCCCCTTCGCCAGCTGGCGATAGAGCCCGAGCTTGTCGCCCAGCACGATGAGCGGCGCGTGCAGCACCGCCCCGAGATCCCCCACGAAGCGCCCCATGAACTCCCCCAGCTTCTTCTCGTCGACGGTCATCGGCGTCCTCCCTGTTCGGTGTGGCCGACGCGGCCACGAAGAGAGGTTCCGTCCCGGGCGGTGGAGCGGGCGTTTGAACGAGCGTGGAAACGTGGGTACCCTCTCCGAAGCCGTGGAAAAGGGGGGCCTTTCCATTCGCCTCCTGGGCGAGGTGGGACTCGGCCGGGGCGGCGCTCCGGTCGCCCTGCCCGCGTCGAAGAAGACGCGCGCGCTCCTCGGGTACCTGGTCGCCACGCGTACCGCCCAGCCGCGCCAGCGGCTCTGCGACCTCCTGTGGGACGGCCCCGACGATCCGCGCGCGGCGCTGCGCTGGAGCCTCACGAAGCTCCGCCCGCTCGTCGACGACGACGGCGCCCGGCGGCTCGTCGGTGATCGGGACCACATCGCCTTCGAGCCGGCGGGGGCGGCGGTCGACCTGTTCGAGGCGTCGGCGCACGTGGGACGCGACGTGACGTCCTCCAGCACCGCGGCGCTCTCGCGAGCCGCCGCGGCGCTGAGCGGCGATTTTCTCGAAGGCCTCGACATGCCCGACTGCTACCGCTTCCACGAGTGGTGCACCGGGGAGCGAGAGCGGGTGCGCGCGCTACGGCTCGCGGTGCTCGACGTGCTCGTCGAGCGGCTCACCGACGGCTCGCCCGAAGAGGCCCTCCGCCACGCACGGCAGCGGCTCGCCATCGATCCGCTCGCGGACACCGCCCACGCGACCGCCGTCCGGCTCCTCGCCCGCCTCGGGAGGAACGCCGAGGCGCAGGCGCAGGTCGAGACGTGCCGGCGGATCCTCGAGCGGGAGCTCGGCGGACGTCGCTCGCCGGCGCTCGAGGTGGCGCGGTTGGACATCGGCAAGACCGCGCCGGCCGAAACGGGACTGCCGCGCACGCGCGCCGCGTCGGAGAGCGCCCGGCCGAGGGCGCCGATCGGCCGCGCCGATCCGACGTTCGTCGCGCGGGACGCCGAGCGGGTCGCCCTCGACGATCTCGTGCATCGCGCGACCGACGGCCGCGCAGACGACGTCGTCCTGCTCTCGGGAGAGCCGGGCATCGGCAAGTCGCGCCTCCTCGGGGAGCTGACCGCGCTGACCCAGGCCGTCGGGGGCACGGTGCTGGCGGCACGCGCCTTCGAGGCGGAGTCGATGCGCCCCTTCGGCGTGTGGATCGATCTGCTTCGTGGGGCCTCGTTGACCGACCTCGACGCCGCGACGCGCCAGCACCTCGCGCCGCTCTTCCCCGAGCTCGGCGAAGCCCCCGGCGACGCGGAGTCCAAGGCGCGCCTCTTCGACGCCGTCGCGCGACTGCTGCGCGGGCTCTCCGCCCGCACGCCGGTGGTGGTCGTGGTGGACGACCTCCACTGGCTCGACGAGGCCTCCGCGGGTCTCCTTCACTACGTGGCGCGCGTCTCGGCGGGCACCCGCATCGCCATCGTCTGCGCGACGCGCGACGGGGAGCTCGAGGACAACGAGGCCGCGCTGCGGCTGGTGCGCGCGCTTCGCCGCGAGGGACACCTGACGACGCTCTCGCTCGCTCCCCTCGGGGCGGAGGACACCGCGGCGCTCGTCCGGGCCGCCGCGGGCGCGGACGTCGACCCGGAGCGCGTGTTCCTCGAGAGCGGCGGGAACCCGCTCTTCGCCATCGAGGTCGCGCGGGCGCTGTCGGGCGGCGAGCGCGAGGGCCCGCAGCCGCTCGACTGCCTGCTCGAGGAGCGCCTCCTGCGGGTGACGCCCCGCGCGCGCGATCTCGTGGTCTGGGCCGCCGCGCTCGGGCGGGAGTTCGACCCGGACGTGCTGGCCGCGGCGGCCGGCGAGTCTCTCGGGCAGACGGTGGGCGCCATCGGCGATCTCGAGCGCGACGGGCTCGTCGTGAGCTCGCGCGCCGGGTACGCGTTCACCCACGAGCTCGTGCGCAAGGCCGCCTACCGCCAGCTCACCGGGGCCCGGCGGCGGCTCGTTCATCTCGGAATCGCGCGCGCGCTCGCCGCTTCCCCGGATCCCGGCGCCACCTGGGGCGACGTCGTGCACCACGCGACGCTCGCCGACGACGCGGCGCTCGTCGCGCAGGCGTGCGTCGCCGCGGGCCATCGCGCGCTGCGGATGCTCGCGCGGCGACAGGCCAGGGACTTCGCGACGCGCGGCCTCGCCCAGGCGAAGCGGCTCGGCCTCGACGGCCTCGCGGTGCGCGGCGAGCTACTCAAGATCGCAGGCCTGTCGTCCACCCTCGAGGGAGAGCGACGCCTGGCCCTCGAGGCGGACGCCGAGGAGGTCGTCCGGCTGGCGAACGAGGGCGGGCGACCGGAGGTCGCCGCGCTGGCGCTCTTTGCGCTCGCCTTCTTCCGCAGCGTGCGCGGCGACCTCGAGGGCGCGCATCAGGTCACGCTCGGCGCGGAGGAGGCTTCCCGCGCCGGATCCCCGCTGGCGCGCGTGGAGACACTCGCGAACACCGCCTTCTGTCTGGCCATCATCGAGCGAGAGCACCCCAAGGCGCGGGCGCTCCTCGATGAGGCCGCCGAGAGCGCGCGCGCCCTGCGCGTCTCGGTGGTGGACGTCGATCTCGGCGAAGGCTATCTGGCGCACACGGCCGGGGACGTCGCGGGCGCGAGGCGAGCGCTCGAGCGAGGCCTCGAGCTGGCCCGGGTGCGCGCCGACGCCTGGCGGCAGAGCATGGCGCTCGTGCGGCTCGCGATGATCGAGCTCGAGTCGGGCGCGTGGGAGGCGACGCGGGCGCGGGCGCGGGAGCTGCAGGCGGTGGCGGCGCAGCTCGGCGAAGGGAGCGAGGGGGCCATCGCCGACTCGTTCGACGCACTCGCGCGGGCCGGCGCCGGGGAGGCAGAAGGGAGCGAGGGGCTCACGGCGGCGGTCGCGGCGCTCGTACGCGCCGACGCGACCTCGATGCTGGCCTACACCCTGACGACCGCCGCGGAGATGGCGACGGACGGCGGAGCCTTCGCCGAGGCCGCCGAGCTCGGGCGGCGCGCCCTCGACGCCGCCGTGCCGCTCGGAAAACCGAGCGCGATGATCCTGGCCCATGCCGCCATCGGCCGCGCGTCGCTCGGGGCGGGCGATCGAGCGTCGGCGGTGTCGCAGCTCGAGGCCGGTCGCGGCCTCGTCGACCACGCCTACGGCGTGTCGAAGCGGGCCCGCGAGGGGCTCGATCGCCTCGCCGAGCTTTCCAACGGCGGTACCAACGCTGCCGCCCACGCCCCCGCGGCAAGAAAGAGAAAGAGGTGAGTCATGGCACGAGTGATGGTCGAGCAAGTGTTCACGGAGCCGTTCACGGACGAGCGCGCCGCCGCCGTCGCCAGGCAGCTCGATCCCTGCATCGAGGTGCGCGACGGAACCTGGCGTCGCTCCTCTCTTTCCAAGGATCGGCTGCGCATGGTGTGCGAGTTCGAAGCGCCGGACGCCGAGTCCGTCCGCGAAGCCTTCCGCTCCGCGGGCGTCCCGTTCGAGCGGGCCTGGACGGCGCACGTCTACGCGGTCGAGGATTTTCCCGACAAGCTCGCGAGGCTGAACGCGTTGCTCGAAAAAAGCCGACCGCCGGGGTGAGGCGCCCGGCGAGACTCGTTCACATGCACGTCGCGGTGCTGTCCTCTTCGGCGCCCATCGACGGAGTGCTCGTGCGGCAGTTGCCGTAGAGGTCGACCCCGTTGCCCGTCAGCGTCCCGTCGGCCACGCTGCTCCGGGTGACCTTGCACGGCGGCGTGGGGGTCGCGGCGATCGTCCACCCGTTGCCCGCGGGGGGAAGGCTGGTGGGCGGAGCTCCCGGGGTGGGGCACGAGCCGGCGAAGGGGGTCGCCGGGAAGAGGTTCTTGTATCCGAGCGACGCCACGTCCCACCCGCTGAAGAACGTCGTGAGGCAGGCCTGGGGTGACGTGCAGCCGGAGGAGACGACGCACCCCGAGTCGGTCCCGGCGTCCGTCGTGCACGAGGACGCGATCGTGACGTTGCCGCCGACGGTGGCGCCGGTCTGGGTTGCCACCAGGCTCGCCGTCGCCGAATCGATGGTCGCGTAGCCCACGCCGCCGTAGCAGCTGGAGGCCCACTTCACGAGGCCGCCCGTCGTCCCGAAGATCAGGTTGTTCTCGAAGGCGGCGAGCGCGGGCGGTCCGGCATCGCCAGGACACTGCGAGATGTTCACGCCCCAGTTCGTGCTGGTGCCGGCAAGGATGTTGTTCACGACGGTCGAGCCGCTCGTGCCGACGTCGAGCCAGAGGGCCTGCCCCTCGACGCCGTTGGAGGTGCCGGAGACGAGCGTGTTGTGACGGATGGTCGTGCCGGTCAGGGAGCCGGCCAGGAGGATGGCGGTCGGACCATACGTGGGGACGTTGGTCGCCACACCCGAGTGGATCATGTTGTCGTCGACGAGCGCGGTCGTCGCGGGCCCGAGCACCTTGAGCCCCACCGGCGCGGTGTCGGGGGTGCTGGCGATGCTGCAGTTCCCCCCGTAGATCCGGTTGCCGGTGATGGTCACGGTCCCGGTGATCTGCGCCAGCAGGCCGATGCCACACCGCGTGCCGGTCGACCCACCTCCACCGTCGATGCTGTTCGACGCGACGACGACCGTCTCCGCCCCGTAGAGGTCGAGGCCGGCGGTGGCCGCGCCGCCGGTGCTCGTCCCGGTCCCGGCGACAATCGTGTTGCCGCGGACGGTGTACGTGGGGCCGTTTCCGGTGCTGGGACCCTGGAGCACGGCCGCGACGGATCCGTCCGACGACGAGTTGAGGGCGGCGCCGCTGCCGCCGTTGATCACGTTGTCGATGATCTGCACGCTGGTGCTCGTGCCGTCGGTCTGGATGCCGACGCTGGCGTGCCCCGTCTCGGTCGACGTCGTCGGGACGGTGCCGCTGCCGCCGTTGATCTTGTTGTTCGTGATGGTCGGGTTGCCGCCTTGGAAGAGGTTCACCCCGATGGAGCCGATCAGGCTCGGGACCGTGAGGCTGCCCCCGGTGACCTCGTTGTTCGAGAGCGTCGGCGCCGCGCCGCCCGTGACGAGGACGGCAACCACGCTGGTGGCGGTGACGCCGGAGGTCGCGCCGAGGATGGTGAAGCCGTCGACGACCGTCGACGAGGTCACCGCGGCGCCGCTGACGTAGAGCGTGACGGCGGAGGTGCTGACCGCGGCGTTCTGGATCACCGTCCCGTTGGCGCCGTCGAAGGTCGGGTACCCGTAGGTGGCGGTGCGCGTCCAGCTCGTGCAGCTGTAGCCGCCGAGCAGGGAGGTCGCGGTCTGCAGGGCCAGCGGGATCTCGTTGTAGACGCCCTTGCACACCTCGATGCTCGTCACGGTGCCGGCGGCGGCGGCGGCCGCGATTGCTGCCGCGATGGACTTCTTCGGCGCACTGTTCGTGCAACCCGCGTTCGAATCCGACCCCGTCGAGACCGAGACGTAGATCGTCGGTCCCGCGCACGTGGGCGCGTCGGGAGACGTGTCGGGGCCCCCCGAATCGGTGCTGGCCTCGACCGTCGCCTCGGCGTTCGAGTCCGAGCTCCCGTCGATGCTCGCCTCGACCCCGGCCTCGACGGCTGCCTCGACGCTGGCATCGACGCCCGAGCCCGTGGACGCCGGCTGCCCCTCCTGGATGCCGAAGAGAGCGTCGCACGCCGCCAGCGACGTCACCGCGATTGCCGCATGCCCCCACCGACCCCGCGCCATTTCGGCATCGTACCCCCAAGACGACTCCGACGTACCACGCCGAGCCGGGACGTCGTGGAGCGCGTCAGGGCCGCTTCTGCGCGTCTCCGGTGACCTCGGTCACGTTGCCGTCGATGGCCTCCCACCGCACCTCGGTCGCCCCGTTGGCGTTCACGTGGTAGCGGACCTGGAACACCGTGCCCGGCCTGGCCTTCGACTTCGCCACCGCGGAGCGCTTGGCGGCTTCCTGACTGATCTCGGTCGGACCGAGCAACTCCGACGGAGCACCTTTTTCAGCAACCCACCAGGCCACGCTCACCTCCGCCGGGGGCCATCCTCCTCCCTTCCGCGCGGCACCGCAACGTCGACCTCCGCTCGGGATGCGGCAGGCTCTTCCTGCCGCGCCCGTCGGAGGCGCCGCAAGTTGGCGGAGGAGAAGGGATTCGAACCCCTGGTACCGTTGCCGGTACGGCGGTTTTCAAAACCGCTGCCTTCGACCGCTCGGCCACTCCTCCGGTCGTGCTGTTACCGCAGCTTACGCCGGTTTTCCCGCTTTCGGGCGGTTCGCGCGGGGTCTGCGCGGTACGTTGCTTGCTGAGCGGACCCGCGAGCGATGAGAAGTCGCCGCCGCCGAGACCACACCCTACCGCGGCCGCATCCCGATCCACCCGCTGGCGGGATCGAAGAGGATGTCGACGTGGTAGAAGACGCCGTATCCCACGTTGTTCTCCGTGGTCGTCCCGGGCGCGAGCTTGCGCACGGCCACGGTGCCGGCGGGGACGTCGTACTGATCGATGACGCAGCCGTTGTCGCCGAGGAGGGCGATGGCCGCGGTGTCGGCCGAGGGCCAGCGCGCGCCGGGGGTGGGGGCGCCGGCGTCGAGCGTCTCGATGTACGGGTCGTCGTTGCCCGTATCGAGGAAGGTCCCCTGGGTCCAGCAGCCTCCGTCGGCGGTCTCGTCGCGGATGCACGACTGGGGGCTCAGGTCGTTCCACACCGGGGCGGGGCCGCCGGTGAGGTGAATCCAGTAGGGGAAGGTGGCGCGCTCCGCGGCGGTGACGCCGATCTCGATGGTTCCCGCGTCGCCTCCCACCGTCGCGCTGGTGCCGTTCAGGTGCACGATGAAGGGCGGGTAACCGCCGAGGCTCGCGAGGGGGCTGCGCAGCGTGACCGCCCCCGTGGTGCGGGACTGGCGAAGGCTGATGCCGAGGGTGGCGGACATCCCGAAGATCGTCGGCGTCGCGGGGTTGCACGGGGTGCTGCCGTCGGGCGCCTGGGCGTCGAACTGGAGATCGCAGGCGGAGGTGACGACCTGCATGGGGACGTCCGCGATGGGGGTCGCGAGGCCTTGCAGCCCGACGCTGGCGCTCGCCGCGTAGCCGCCGAGGACGAGGCCGCCGTTGTAGTCGATCTGGAGGGGGCCGCTGTCGAGCGCGGTGACGCCCGCGTCCGCGATGGCCGACCCGAGGACGCGCAGACCCGGCGCGCCCGTGTCGAGCATGGCCTGCACCCAGACCCCGTTGATGGAGACCCAGACCGCGAAGCGGATGGAGCCGCTCTCGTCGACGACGCTGACGGGGACCAGGCCCAGGCTCGCGTCGGGGTCGTCCAGCGCCGGCGGAGGGCCCGTCATGGGGCATGCAGTGGAAGGCGACGCGTCGGAGGAGTCCGCCGCGGCCTGGTCTGCGCTGCCTTCGACGGCCCCGTCTGTCATGACCGGGGCGCCGTCGCTGCCCGCCTCGCTCGCGCCCGCGCCGGGCTTCGAGCCGCCCGAGCACATCGTCAGCGTGCCGAGGGTGCCGGCCGCGACGAGGATCGCCGCCGCGACGGAGCGCCCCGACGCGAGAGGCGCGAGCTTCGGAGGACGAGGCCACACGGCCGGCTCATGGTAGCCGCGCGTCTCGGAGACTGCGCAACGTTCTCTCGTACGCCGTGCGCTCGGCCCGGCTCCGCGAGACCGCGATCGCCTGCCCGTAGAAGCGGGCCGCTTCTCGCGCGTCGCCCTCTCGTCGGGCGATCTCGGCGAGCGCGCCCCAGTAGAAGGGGTAGCTCGCCATCCGTCGGTCGCCGTCGAGGGCCAGGAGCGCCTCGCGGCCGGCGGCGGGGCCTCGTATTTCCGCCAGCGCGAGCGCGCGGTTGAGCGCCACGACGGGCCCCGGAGAGAGCGCGAGGAGCTCGTCGTAGAGCGCCAGGATGCGAGGCCAGCTCGTCTCCGCGAGCGAAGGGGCGATCGCGTGCTCGCACGCGATGCCGGCCTCGAGGTGCCATCGCGTCAGCTCCGCTCCGCTCGCGGACTCCCCCAGATGAGCGACGCCGCGAGCGATGAGCGCGCCGTCCCAGCGCGTCCGGTCCTGCATGCGCAGCGGGACGAAGACGCCCTGGGCGTCAGTGCGCGTGGCGAGGCGTGCCGCGTCGAAGCAGAAGAGGGCGGCGAGCGCGTGGACCTCGGGCGACGAAGTCACCACGGAGCCGAGCAGGAGATCCGTGAGCCGCAGCGCCTCCGAGCACATCGCGGCGCAGAACGGGTTGTCGGCATCGCTCCCCTGGTACCCCTCGTTGAAGAGGAGATAGAGCGCCTCGAGGACCGACGGCAGGCGCGCCCGGACCTCGGGCGACGCCCGGACGTCGTGGAGGCGTCCGAGCGACTGCAGCTCTCTCCGGCCACGATGAATGCGGCGATCGATCGTGTCCGTCTCCACGAGGTACGCGCTGGCGATCTCGCGCGGCCCGAGCCCGCAGAGGAAGCGCAAGATGAGCGTGACGTGCGTGTCGCTCGACAGGTTCTCGTGGCAGCACGAGAACATCATGGCGAGCTGGTTCGCGCCGTCCTCGGCGTCGGAGAGCGCGTGGTCCATCGACGTCGCGAGCTTCTCGCTCGACTCGAGCTCCGGCGGGAGGGGGTCGAGCCTCCGGTCCCGGCGAATCGCGTCGATGGCCCGATTCTTCGCCGTCTTCAGGATCCAGGCGCGCGGGTCGTCGGGCACCTCGAAGCGCCACGCCTCGAGCGCGCTCACGAGCGCGTCCTGGACGACGTCCTCCGCGAGTGAGAGGTGAGCGGGGCCGAGGAGCCGCACGAGCGCGGCGACCAGCCGCCCCGACTCGCGACGAAAGAGATCCCCGGCGATGGGCCGCGCCGAGGACTCCGGTGCCTCGCGAGACGCGTCCACGGGGTCAGGCGTCGAGCGTGAGGAGAGGGCGCACCTCGACCGAGCCGTCGTACTCGAAGACGGGGCACTCGCGGGCGAGGCCGGCCGCCTCGTCGAGCGACGCCGCCTCGATGATCAGGCTCCCGGTGATCATGTCCTTCGACTCCGCGAACGGCCCATCGGTGACCGTCCGCTGGCGTCCGCGGAGGGTCTTCCCCGGGTTCTGGAGGGGAGTGCCGTGGTCGCGAGTGTGTCCCGACCTGGCGAGCCCATCGAGCCAGGTCCGCCACTTGGTCAGGTGCGCCTGGAGGTCCGTCGGCGAGACACCGGCGGTCGCGATACCGCCGCCGCGAAATACGAGCATGAACTTCGACATGGGATTTTCTCGGCCGGCGCAGGAAAAGGCTATCGATTGCGCCCGCTCTGCCACAAGGACGAACGGGCGAGAGAGAAACCGGACACGCCGAGCGACGATTGGCGGCTGGGCGCGAGCGCGCTCCCGCCGGTCGAAATGGTGATCGCGGGCAGGTGGCGCACCCACAACGTCGGCCTTTTTTCCCGCGCGATCGAAGCGTTGCGCCACGGGCATGCGCGCCTCGCTCGTGACGAGGCGCCTCATTCGCGTGCCCGAGAGGGCACGAAAAAGGGGCTCCAGCCGAGCACGCGAGTTGCTGTGAGAAAGAGCATGACGTTGGGAGCAGCACCCGACCCACACCCGCTCCACGTCGAGCTCGACGAGACCGTGCTCGCCGACGAGGAGGTCCACGATGACGACGACGTCTCGGGGATCTCGATCGACTTCGATCCCACCCCGGGTCTGCCCGACGAGGGCCGGCCGACCCCGCTGCCGTCGTCGCGGCCACGGCCCGGCCTCGCCGTGGGCGCCATCGTGGGCGGTCACTTCTGGCTGCTCCAGAAGCTCGGGTCGGGTGGGATGGGCGAGGTGTGGGCCGCCGAGGACACGACCCGCGGCCGGACGGTCGCGGTCAAGCTGCTGCTGCAGCGCGCGCTCCACGTTCCGGAGATCGTCGCTCGCTTCGAACGAGAGGCCGTCCTGCTGCGTCGGCTGGACAGCGACCACGCGCCCCGGCTCTTCGACTACGTCGTCGACCCGGTCTACGGCCCCGTCCTCGTGACCGAGCTCGTCGAGGGCGAGTCGCTGGCCCTCGCCCTGAAGACGGTCCTTTCCATCGAGCTGGCGGTCGACCTCGGCATCGACCTGGCGAGCGGACTGGCCGACCTTCACGACGCCAGCGTCGTTCATCGGGACCTCAAGCCGGGCAACGTGATCCTGCGTCCCCTGGCCGATGGAACGACGCGCGCCGTCATGATCGACTTCGGCGTCGGGCGCCTCGTCCACGAGCCGGACGACCAGGTCGAGCTCGCCGACATCACGCACGTCGATGGTGTCGTCGGGACGCTCGAGTACATGGCGCCCGAGCAGATCGTGAGCTGCGGCCAGGTCGGACCCGGCGCCGACCTCTACGCGCTCGGGGCGGTGCTCTTTCGCGCCGTCACCGGCGCGACGGTGTTCGGACCCGGGCTCGCGCCGATGGACCTCGTGCGGGCAAAGCTGACGATGGAGGCCCCTGCGCTGCCGACGGAACGCGAGGACGCGCTCGCGCGAGGCTTCGCGAAGGTGATCGCGCGAGCGCTCGAGCGGAGCCCGGGGGCGCGTTACGCGTCCGCGGAGGAGCTACGGCGGGACCTCTGCGAGCTGCGCGAGCTCGCGACGGAGAGTGTGCTCGCGGCAGCCGCGGAGTGACGTAGCAACCCCGGTCGACGGGGCCGACCCGTCGACTTCG
This sequence comes from Polyangiaceae bacterium, assembly GCA_050012715.1. Taxonomy (GTDB): domain Bacteria; phylum Myxococcota_A; class Polyangia; order Polyangiales; family Polyangiaceae; genus Palsa-1150. The sequence continues at coordinate 7,966 of JBEKGQ010000018.1, read as the reverse complement.
CCCCCCCGAGAACCGTGTTCGCTCGCCGGCGACCCGTGTTCGCCGCCGAGCAGGCCATGTTCGCGGCGCATGGAACCGTGTTCGTCGACCGACGAACCGGGTTTCGCCGTCCACGGGCCCGGTCCGCGGCGCGACGAACCCGTCGCCCGGCGCGAGGACACCGGTCTTCGCGTCCACGAACCTGGTTTCGCCGCGGTGTGAACCATGTTCGCCGCGCAGAAGAGCGCTCCTCCACGCGTCGAACCTTCTCTTCTCCGCGGCGAACCTTCTCTCGTGGCCGGCGAAACCAGCTCACACGCCGGCGAACCGGCTTTTCTACGCGACGAACATTCGCTTCTGCGCGTCGAACCCGATCCTCACGCGCCGGGGAGCGATCCTCTGCGCCGGTGGGGCGGCTTGCTGGGCGAGAAGTCTGCTCTTCACGCCAGTAGAAGCGCTTCACGGCGCGGCGAAACCGGTGTTCACGGCCCGGAGGGCCGTTTTCCCGCGCGGAGGACCGCTTCTCTCGCCCGGAGATCCGTTCCGCACGCGCGGAGGTCCGCGTCTCGCGCGTGGAGGCCTGCCCTCGTCGCGCGGAGAGGTGCCTCGCTCGCCCTTTGTCGCGGTCTTCTCCGCCACGAAGCCAACTCCCTCCATGACGAAGGCGCCTCTCTCCGCGAGAAAACCACTCCCTCGGAAAATACTTCCGGCCAAAATCGCCTGGTTCCCGTTAACGGTAGTGAGAGGGCGAGCGACGCGACGCTGCCAGCGGCGCCATCGACACCGCGCACCCACATCCTGCAACCAATCGACGTGCGCCCAGACCGCATTTCGAGGGGATCGCGCTTGTACCGAGTGAGGGAGCAAGGAGGCGCGGCCGTCCGCCGCGTGGCCCTCCTCGCGAAACGCTTTCGTTCACGACTCGTCCTTCCTTACGCGACGGCAGCAAACCCAAAAAGAAAGACCGGTACACCATGGCGACGCAATCGAAGAAGACCAAGGCCACTTCCACCGCAACCCCGACCCCTGCCGCGAGCGCCCTGCCCGCGGCGAGCCCCACGCCGGCGGCGACACCGCCGCCGACACCGCCGCCGCCGACCGCGGCGACGGCGCAGCCGCCCGTGACCCAGGTCGCGAATGGCAACAACAAGGGGTCGAAGGTCGACCTCCAGACCGCGTACCTCTCTCTCATCGCGGGTCTCCTGGCGTTTTTCCAGCCGGGGGACACGTTCGCGCTGGCCGCGGGCATCATGACCCGGGACCAGCTCATCGCGCTGTTCCAGCAGTTCGTCGCGGCCGCTCAGGCGACGAAGAACAGCAACGCGGCCTGGCGCACCGACGTCCAGGCCGAGCGGGCGATGGAGCTGACGGTGGCTCCGATTCGCACGGGACTGAAGAGCATCCTGCAAGGGAAGTTCGGCAAGTCCGGGACGCAGCTCCTCCAGTTCGGGATCGCGCCCCTGAAGGTGGTCCCGAAGACGACCGAGGTCATGACGGCCGCGGTGGCGAAGTCCAAGGCGACGCGCGCGGCGCGCGGGACCAAGGGCAGCGTGCAGAAGAAGCAGATCACGGGCAACGTCACCGGCGTCATCATCACGCCCGTGACGGCGGGACCGGCAACGCCGGTCGCGACGGGAAACGCGGCGAGCGCGAACGGTGGGACGGCTGCACCGCCCGCGGCACCGGCACCGGCCGGAACGCCGACGCCGGCAGCGGCGCCCGCGAACGGGACGACGCCGCACAGCTGAGCGCGGCGTAGCAGTAGGCCACGGGGAGCGCCCTCGAGAAGGGAGAGGGCGCTCCCCCCGTGGCCGATCGTCAGCGTCCCTCGAACTTCGGCGCTCGCTTCTGCATGAAGGCCGCCATCGCCTCGCGGAGGTCGTGCGACGGGAGGAACGCGGCGTTCCACAAGGCGACGGTGCGCAGGCTCTCCGCCGCGGCGCGCTCCGAGGCGGCGTTGAGCACCTGCTTCACGCCCTGGACGACGAGCGGCGGGTTCGCGGCGATGCGGCGGGCGACGTCGTTGGCGGCGGCGAAGAGGGCCGCGTGCGATTCGTAGACGTCCTCGACGAGGCCGATGCGCAGCGCCCGCGCCGCGTCGATGTCGTCGCCGGTGAGCGCGAGCAGGCGCGCGTGGCCCTGGCCGACGATGGCGGGGAGGCGCGCCATCGTGCCGACGTCGGCCACCATCGCGAGCTTCACCTCGCGCACGCTGAGCTTCGCGTCGGACGCGGCGAGGCGCACGTCGCACGCCGTGGCGAGGTCGACGCCCCCGCCGATGCACCAGCCCGCGATGGCCGCGACGACCGGCTTCCGGCAGGCGGCGACGCTCGTCATCGTGCGCTGGAGGCGCTCGATCGTCGCGAGGAAGTCCGTCCGCTCCTTCGCGAGCGCGGCGTCCCCCAGCACGGGGGCCATGTCGCCGCCCATCGTCGCGAGGTCGAGCCCGTACGAGAAGTGCTCCCCCTCGCCGCGCAGGACGACCGCGCGCACGTCGGGGGACGCGTCGAGCCACGCGAACGCCTCGGGCATCTCGGCCCAGAACGCGGGGCCCATGCGGCTGGCCTTGCCGGCGGCGCGCATCACGACGGTGGCGACGTGGTCTTCGAGCGAAATCTGGAGCGCCTGGAGCGCGGGGAGGCCGGCGAGGGCGGCGTGGGGGGCGGTCATGGACGCCTATCCTAAGGGGACGGTAGAGTGCGCGCCGTGATTCGCGCTCTCAGCCGCCCGTACCCCTGCCGGTGGGGGGCTCCGGTCCTCGACCGCGTCGACCCGGCCATCTTCCACCGCACGTACTTCATGAAATGCATGGAGTGCACGTACTGCCACGACTCGTGCTGCCAGTACGGGGCCGACATCGACGGGCCGAACGTCGAGCGCGTCGGGGCGGTGGCGACCGAGCTGGAGGACTTCGTCGACATCCCCAAGGAGCGCTGGTTCACGAACGAGTGGAACGACGACCGGGAGTTCCCCGGGGCGCGGCAGACCCGCACTCGCGTCGAGGACGGGGCCTGCGTCTTCCGGGGCCGGGGCGGCGTCCGCGGCTGCCAGATTCACGCCTTCGCGGCCAAGCGCGGCACGGACTACCACGACCTCAAGCCCATGGTGTGCACCCTCTTCCCGTGCACCTTCGACGGGGGCCTGCTCCACCCGTCGAACGAGATCCTCGACAAGACCCTCCAGTGCATCGACGACGGGCCCACCCTCTACCAGGGCGTGAGAGATGAGATTGCTTGGTATTTCGGCGCCGAGCTCGTGGCCGAGCTGGACGGCTTCGAGGGGGAGGCCCTTGCGGGGAACCGGGACGCAAAGTAGGCTCCGCCGCCCTCTGTAAAGGACCCCCCCATGGCCCGAGTCACCGTCGAAGATTGCCTGGAGCGCGAGGACAACCGGTTCGCCCTCGTCGTGCTCGCCTCGCAGCGCGCGCGCCAGCTCATGAAGGGCGCGACGCCGCTCGTCCAGTCGAAGAACAAGGCCGCGGTGACGGCGCTGCGCGAGATCGCCGCCGGCAAGGTGCACTACGACCGGCCGAGCCACGGCGCGGTGGTCGAGTACATCGACGCGCTGAACCTCCGCGAATTCGGGGAGTGAGCCCGAAGGGCTTGTGAAGAGCAAGCCGCGAACGGCGCGTCGCTCGCGCGCCACGAAGGCACCGGGGGTCGACCGCGAGCTCGAGGTGGGCTCGCTCGCGCACTACGAGGACCCGGCGTACTACACGGCGACGTACGCCGCGCGCATCGCCGACGTGGCGTTCTACGTGGACCTGGCGGAGCGCTCGGGCGGCCCGGTGCTCGAGTACGGGGTGGGCAACGGGCGCATCGCGCTGCCCGTCGCGCGCCACGGGGTCGAGGTCGTCGGGGTGGATCACTCGGCGCCGATGCTGGGCGACCTGCGGAAGCGGCTGAAGGGCGAGCCGCCGGAGGTTCGGAAGCGGGTGACGCTCGCGCGCGGGGACATGCGGACGCTGCGCCTCGGGCGGCGCTTCCCGCTCGTCGTGTGCCCCTTCAACGCCGCGCTGCACCTCTACACGCGGGCCGACGTCGAGGCCTTCCTCGCCCGCGTGCGCGCGCACCTGACCCCGCGCGGCCGCTTCGTGGTGGACCTCTCGATGCCGCACCTCGTGGACCTCGCGCGCCACCCGCGGCGGCCGTTCCACGCGCCGCGGTTCCGTCACCCGACGACAGGCGGGATCGTGAAGAACCGGGAGTACTTCGACTACGACGCCGCGCGGCAGGTGCTCTTCGCGTCGATGGAGTTCGAGCCGGTGGACGCGCCGGACGACACCTGGACGACGCCGCTCGCGCACCGCCAGTTCTTCCCGCAGGAGTGGGAGGCGCTGCTCCACTACAACGGGTTCCGCGTGGAGCGCGTGGAGGGCGATTTTCACGGCGGTCCGCTGGTGAAGGACAGCGACGTGATGATCTGGCACGCGAGGAGGCGCTAGGTGAGCGTCGCGTCGGCGCTGGCCGAGGTGCGCGGGCGCATCGAGCGCGCCGCCGTCGGCGCGGGGCGGGACCCGTTGGCGGTGAAGCTCATCGCGGTGTCGAAGACGAAGGGGCCGGAGGCGGTGCGCGAGGCGTACGCGGCGGGACAGCACGCCTTCGGGGAGAACTACGCGCAGGAGCTGGCGGCGAAGGCGGAGGCGCTGGCGGATCTGCCGGGCCTCGAGTGGCACTTCATCGGGCACCTGCAGACGAACAAGGCGCGCGTCGCGGCGAAGCACGCGCACGTGGTGCACACGGTCGACTCGGAGGCGCTCGCCCGGGAGCTCGGCAAGCGCGCGGCGAAGGAGGGGCGCGCGTCGCCGCTGCCGGTGCTCATCGAGGTGAGCGTGGGGGGCGAGGCGCAGAAGGCCGGCGCCGCCCCGAGCGAGATCGACGAGGTGATGCGCGCGGTCCAGGCGCAGCCGTCGCTGGCGCTGCGGGGCCTCATGACGATGCCGCCCGCGGGGGACCTCACCGCGGCGCGGCACGTCTTCGAGACGCTCGTGTCGCTGCGCAACCTCCACGGCGGCCCGGCGATGCTGCCGGAGCTGTCGATGGGGATGACCGCGGACCTCGAGGTGGCGGTCGCGTGCGGCGCGACGCTGGTGCGCGTCGGTACCGCTATCTTCGGCGCGCGCGGCTAGAGCGCATCCGGCAAACCTGACGTGCGGCAGTGCCGGTTTCGCACTGGGCTGCCGCGGTCCGTCCGGGACAGGCCCAAATCTGTCCCCGTCGGCTCCAGGACACCCCCGGGGCCGGCCCCTTTCGTGGCCGCCCGGAACGTCTGAATCGTTGCCTTGGCCACGATTCGGACGAGTTTTGACGAGGAAGCGGAAGCGGGGACATGGGGGCCGAGAGTGTGCGGCGGAAGCGGGCACGCGGCGTGCTGAAGACCGCGCCCATGAATGCGGTGGCCTTCGGAGCAAAGCGGGCTTTCCACGGGTTTCTGCGAGTGACGCGCAAGCCCTTGGCCTCGGTGGGGCTGACGGCGGCCCGGTTCGACATGCTCTACGTGCTGTTCTCGCGGGCCGGCGCCGACCGCTGCCGCCGGTCGATCACGCAGCGCGAGCTCCGGGCGGCGCTCGGCGTGTGTGCCTCGGTCGTCAGTCGCATGGTCCGCGCGCTCGAGAGGCTCGGCCTGCTGATCCGCCGGCGGTCGCTTTACGACGGCCGTCAGATCGACCTCTCGCTGACCCTTCGAGGGTGGGCGCGCATCCACGCCGCGCGACGCTGGCTTCTCCGCGGCATGCAACGCATCGTCCTCGAGGCGATCTGCTTCGGAAGACACACCGACCCGATGGAGTGCCTGGAGCACATGGAGCGCCTCGAGAGCTACCTGAGCGTGCTGCGATGCCACTTCTTCGACCGCGCCACACTCTATTATCCGTGGGGACATCCCGATGACTAGCGGAGAGGGGTTGGCCGCAGTCTCTGCGCCTCTGCGGCCAATCCCTCTCGTCTCTAGTCCTCCGCCGGAGTGCTGGCTGGGTGCTCCTCGAAGAGGGGCAGCGAGCCGTCGAGGGGGGCGATGCCGGCCCAGAACTGGCGCAGCTCGTCGAGGGTGCGCACGCGCCGCGCGGGCGGGAGGCTCGCGAGGAGGGCGCGCCCGTAGCCCTTCTTCACGATGCGGCGGTCGAGGATGCCGACGATGCCGGCGTCCTTCTGGGTGCGAATGAGGCGGCCGAAGCCCTGTTTCAAGGTCATCGCGGCACTCGGGACCGAGTACTGCGAGAAGCCGTTGCCGCCGTCGCGGTCGATGCGCGCGCAGCGGGCCGCGACGACCGGATCGTTCGGGGGGGCGAAGGGGATCTTGTCGAGCACGACGAGGCGGAGCGCCCAGCCGGGCACGTCGACGCCCTCCCAGAAGCTCATCGTCGCGACGAGGACCGCGCGCCCGCTCTGCCGGAACCGCGAGAGCAGCATGTGCTTCGGCGCCGCGCCCTGGAGCATCAGGGGGAACGTGAGGCGTGACCGGAGGCGCGCGTGCAGCGACTTCATCGCGCGCGTCGAGGTGCACAGGACGAAGGCCCCGCCGCCAGTCATGCGCGCGAGCTCCGCGATGCGGTCAGCGGCCATGTCGTCGAACGCCGGATCCGCCGGCTCGGGCAGATCGTCGGGCAGGTAGAGCGCGGCGTGCGACGCGAAGTCGAACGGCGAGTCGACGAGGAGCTCGCCGGTCTCCGGCGGCGCGCCGAGGCGAGCCTTGGCGAAGTGGAAGCCGCCCCCGGTGGCGAGCGTCGCGCTCGTGCAGATCACCGACGGCACGCGGTCGAAGAGGCGCGTGCGGAGCGTGGCGCCCACGTCGACCGGGCTCGCGCCGAGCGACACGCTCCGCGAGCGCACGTCGAGCCAGCGCACCTGGTCGGCGAGCTCGCCGTCCTCGGACGCGCGCCGGCCGGCGAGGATGTCCTTCAGCGAATCGCGGAGGTCCCCTGCCCTCCGCGCCACGAGCTGCAGCGACTCTTCGCCGCGCGCCTTGGCCACCGCCTCGAGCGCCTCGAGCCGCAAGTCGAGCGCCTGGTGCGCGGCGCGCACCGCGGGCGTCACGTCGTCGTCGGCGAGGACGCGGCGGTTGTCGCCCGCCGCGCCACCGAGGGCGAGCGACGCGAAGAACGCGCGCGACGCCTCGCGCGCCTGCTCCAGCGTGCCGCGCACCGGCCCGCTCTTGAGCGCCTCGAGCGCGTTGGCCTTCGCGAGCGACCGCTCCGCGTCGCGCAGCACGGCCTCGACGCGCGCGCTCGAGACGCGCACGCCGAAGAAGTCGGTCGCCACGTCCTCGAGCTGGTGGGCCTCGTCGAAGACGACCGCGTCGTACGCAGGGATGACGCTGGCGTGCGCGCCCCGCGGCCCGCTCCGCAGCGCGAGGTCGGCGAGAAAGAGGTGATGGTTCACGACGACGATCTGCGCCTCCTCCGCCTCGCGCCGCATCCGCGTGACGAAGCAGCGGTCGAAGTGCTCGCAACCCGCGCCGATGCGCGTCTCGCTCGACGAGGAGACCTCCCGCCACGCCGCGGCGTCCTCCGGCAGGTCCGACAGCTCGGTGCGGTCGCCGCTCTCGGTGGCGGCGAGCCACGAGACGATGCGCGAGAAGTCCGGATCGTGGGCGTGGGTGCCGCTCGCGCGCGCCTCGTCGAAGCGCCGGAGGCACACGTAGTTCGCGAGCCCCTTCATGAGCGCGGCCTTCACCGGGACGCCGTACGCGCCGAGCGCCTCGGCGACGAGCGGCAGGTCCTTGACGAAGATCTGCTCCTGGAGCGCGCGGGTCGCGGTCGACACGATGACCTTGCGACCGCTCAGCACCGCCGGCACGAGGTACGCGAGCGTCTTGCCGGTGCCGGTGCCGGCTTCCACGAAGAGATGCGTCTCCCCTTCCAGCGCCGCCTCGACCGCCTCGGCCATCGCGAGCTGCCCCTCGCGGTGCTCCCAGCCCGGCAGCGCGCGCGACAGCGGCGACCCGGGGCCGAGGACGTCGCGGGCCGAAGGCATGGGCAGCGCGTAACAGC
>JBEKGQ010000017.1:0-22198 GCA_050012715.1 Polyangiaceae bacterium | reverse complement strand
CGCAGCGTCATGTTCCGCCCCTCCCGTGGCCGATGAAGTCCTTCGCGCGCAGCGCCTCGGCGTGCGTCACCTCGAACGACGGGATCTCCGCGTCCCACTCGAGCAGCACCGACACGCCGCCCGCGCGCTGCCACGCGTCGCCGAGCAGCCGCCACACGTCGTCGACCACCGGCCCGATGTGCGAGTCGATGATGTGGGTCCCTTTGTGGGAGTGCCCCGCGACGTGCATCTGCACGACGCGATCGAACGGCACCGCGTCGAGGTACGTGCGCGGATCGAAGCCGTGGTTGAACGCCGAGACGTACACGTTGTTCACGTCGAGGAGGAGCGCGCAGTCCGCGTCCTCCGCGAGCCGCGCCAGGAACTCCCACTCCGTCATCGTCGGCGCCGCCGGCGCCCCCTTGAATTCGACGTACGTGGACGGGTTCTCGAGCGCGAGCGGCGCCCCGAGGAAGTCCTGCACCGCACGCACGCGCGAGGCGACGTGCCGCAGCGCTTCCTCGGTGTAGGGCATCGGCAGGAGGTCGTGCGTGTTCTTCCCGGACACGCCGGTCCAGCACAGGTGGTCGGACACCCAGCGCGCGTGGGTGCGATCCCGCAGCGCCCGCAGCTCCGTCAAGTAGGCCCGGTCGAGCGGATCGGTCGAACCGATCGATAGGGACACGCCGTGCATGGCGACCGGATACCTGCCCGCGATGGCGTCGAGCCACTCGAGCGGCCGGCCGGCCGTCTGCATGTAGTTCTCGCTGAGGATCTCGAACCAGTCGACCTCGGGCTGGACCTCGACGATGTGCGAGTAGTGCACCGTCCGCAGGCCGAGACCCACGCCGAGATCGGGGAGGCCGAATCGATTGGACACGGCCCGACCTCCCCTCGTCTCGGGACCTCTCAGGTGCCCTTGCAGCCGCCCTGACCCTTGCAGTCGTTCTGGGCCTTGCAGCCGTGCTTGTCGGTCTTGCAGCCGCCCTGGCCCTTGCAGTCGTTCTGGCCCTTGCAGGCGTGCTTCGCCGCGGCCGCCGCGGGGGCGCCGGAGGCGGCCGGGGCGGTCGCCGAGGGATCACTTGCCGGCGGCGTCGAGCCACCACCGCATCCGATGAGCATTCCACCCACAGCAGCCGCGAGCATCGTCTTGGTCAGGTTCATGGTTTCTCTCCGGGTTCGAAGCCACACTACGGCGCCCGGACTAGGCGGTTTCGGTCGAAAACACCAGAACCTAGCGACCGGCGATTGACCGGCGCACCGCGGCAAGCTCGGCCGCATCATCGAACGTCACGTGCTCGCCATCGAGCTTCACCCCCAGCCGACGCCAGAGGGCCGGAAGGTCGACCGTGCCCGGACGCAGCGCCAGCTCCGCGTAGACCTCGTGGAGGGCGCGGGTGCCCGTCGCCGCGTCGCCGACGTCGAGCAGCTTCGTGACCTCCCAGTGCGCCTCGACGTCGTCGCCGGTCGCCACGACGGCGCGGATCACGTCGTCGAACGAGCGGGCGTTGCGGGTCTGCTCGCGGATGCGGAGATCGGCCATCAGGCAGTAGAGCGACCCGCCCCAGTATGTGCGGCCCCAGGTATGCGTCTTCTCGAGCCCCTCGTCGCCCGCTTCCGGAAGCCCTTGCGGAAGTCCCTCGACGAGGTCGCGCCAGAGCTTCTCGGCGGTGAGGGTGCCGGCGTGCACGCGCACGATGGGCTCCACGTACGAGGCGATGCCCTCGGAGAGCCAGACGTGGTCGCGCGACAGCGACGGCATCACGACGTGAATGAGCTCGTGGGTCATCACCCAGTCGTCACGCACGGTGGCCCCCGTGACGCCGTCGCCGGGGCGCACGAGGACGGCGGGGCCTCCTTCGCCGAGGGTCTCGCCGCGGGTCACCCCGCCGCTGCCGTGGGTCACGACGATGAGCGTGCGAGGCGCGGGGAAGCTCCGGCCGACGTACGCGGCGATCCCGTCGATGGCGGCCTTCGCCCACGCCGTCGTCTCGGCGTCGGTCAGGCGGAGCTCGTGAGGGGCCATCGCGACGACGGCGCGCGAGGCGCCGCTCTCGACGGTGGCGGTGTGGAAGGGCCCGAACACGGCGAAGCCGGCGTCCTCCAGCGTGGCGGTGGGCGCCTCGTAGGTGTCCGGCGCGCCGTCCGCGGCCGGGTGGCTGGCCGCGACGAAGCGCGCGGGAGGGGCCGCGGTGACGTGCAGGCGGAAGGACCCGGGAGACGCCAGCTCGGGGTGGAGCAGCCACGACGAAGGTGGCGCGACGATGACGTCGCCCGACGCCATCGCGGTCTCGACGTCCATCCGCTTCTCGCCTGCCTCGCGGAGCCCGAACCGGTAGCGGAAGACGCGCCACCCGCCCTCGGTCGTCTCGGTGAGGTCGCGCACGAAGGGGGCCGCGTCGTCGTCGACGTGGGGCGCGCCCGTGACGCCGGGGGCGAAGCGCGCCTCGACCTGGAGGTCGGGCCCTCGCAGGGTGACCTCGTAGCGCCAGGGTACCGGGTCGGACGGAGCGGGAAGCGCGGAGCGGGCCGGCGGGGCCGGGGCGTGCGAGCACGCCGCGAACGAGGCGAGCAGCACCGCGGGGAGACAAGCTGGTAACTTCCTCGCCGCTCCTCCGTACTGAGGGGACACAGGGAGAGAACGATGGGACGCATCGAGTCGCTGCGCGCTCGCGCGCTGGAGTTGCTGGGGAAGCTTCACGGCGTCGCACCACTCCTCGGGCGACTGGCGGTCGGCCTCGTCTTCATGTCGACCGGCTGGGGCAAGGTGCACAGCATCGACAAGGTGACCATGTTCTTCGAGTCGCTCCACATCCCGGCGGCGCACTTCCAGGCGTACGTCGTCGGGTACAGCGAGCTCCTCTGCGGCACGGCGCTCGTCATCGGTCTCCTGACGCGCCTGGCGACCATCCCGCTCATCGTCAGCATGATCGTCGCCATCCTCACGGCGAAGCTGCCTGATCTGCACAACGTGTTCGACCTCGTCGGCTTCGACGAGTTCACGTACCTCGTCGTCCTCGTCATCGTGGCCATCCTCGGCCCCGGCCCGATCGCGCTCGACGCCATCCTGGTCCGGCGGCTCGGGTGGAAGACGGCGGAGGCGTGACGGGGCGCGCTCATCGCCCTCACTTGCTCTTGGCCACGTAGACGCCGTTCCAGTCGGCGGGGGGATGGTCGCCCATCATGGCCTCGCAGCGCGCGGCGAGGACGACGCTCGGCGGGTCGTCGGGGAGGGCGAGCAGGCGGTCGCGCGCGCGGGCGAAGTCGCGGGCGAGGTAAGCGGCGAAGGCCTCTTCGTAGGCGACGGCGGTCTCGGTGCGCTCGCCTTCGAGCAGCTCGTAGACGCGAACCGCCTCGTGCTTGCCCTTCACCGCGACGAGATCGATGAGCCGAAACGCGGGCGCGCCCTCGGCCCCGGCGACGGCGGTGACGATGGCCTCGCTCGCGAGCGCGGCGACGCCGTATTGCTTGCACAGGGGCTCGAGGCGCGCGGCCAGGTTCACGCCGTCGCCGAGCGCGGTGTACGAGAGCCGCTCGGGGGCCCCGAAGTGCCCCACCATGACGCGCGCGGTGTGCACGCCATACCGCGTGAAGAGCGGCGGGAGACCCTTCCACGCGGGCGAGGCGTAGAGCGCTCGCGTCGCCTTCATGCAGGCCACGACGGCGCGGGCCGCTCGGAGCGGGTGGTCGGGCAGGCGGCGAGGGGCGTTCCAGAACGCCATCACCGCGTCGCCGATGAACTTGTCGACCGTGCCGTCGGTGGATCGGACGCCGGCGGTGATCGCCTCGAGGTACGCCCCGAGGGCGCGGGCGAGCGCGCCCGGCTCGAGCTTCTCGGACAGGCTCGTGAAGCCCTCGATGTCGGTGAACATCATCGACAGGTCGACGAGCTCGCCGCCGAGCTCCGGCTCGCGGTTGGCGTTGCAGAGCTCGCGGACGAGGTCGATCGGCACGTACTTGCCCAGCGAGCGCATCGCGGTCTTCGCCCGCTCGACGCCGTCCATCACCGCCGCCACCTCGAGGAGCGGGGCCTCGGCCGGCTCCGGCGCGAGGTCGAAGCGTCGCATGCGCGCCGTGACGTCGACGACCCGCGCCAGCGAACGCCGGACGGTCCGCAGCGCCGCGAGCCCGGCGATCAGGGTGAAGACGGTCAGGGCGATCATCATCGCGACGAAGCGGTCGCGGAGTTGCCGCAGATCGCTCGTGTAGTACGCCTCGGGGACGACGATGCCGACGAGCCAGTCCTGCGAGTGCGGGACGGTGCGGAAGGTCACCAGCCACTTGGCCCCCGCCACGTCGACGGTTCCCCCCACCCCGGGGTGCTGGAGCGCGGCGGCCACCTCCGGCGAGGCCCGCGACGACGGGATACGCAGGTCCGTCCCGCCGACGACCTCGTGGGTGTCGTCGGGGTGGAGGCGCGTGAGGAGGTGCCCGGTGGAGTCGCAGAGGAAGACCTGCGCGGGGCCGCCGGGGTCGACGTCCTCCGCGCCGAGGCGCGGGATCGCGTCGATGGTCTTCGCGTTGAGCGCCGCACGGAGCACGCCGAAGGGCTTGCCGTGAGCGTCATCGATGGACTTCTGGAGCGACAGCACGATGCGCTGGTGCGTCCGGGGGAGCTGCTCGTCGAGCGGTGACCACGAGAGGTCGCTCCAGAGGAGGCGCCCGTAGTTCTGCGGCTCGACCGCCACCTCGTAGGTCGGGTGCCGGGTCGGATCCGAGGGCGTCCCGTCCTCGCGCACGAAGGGGACCGCTTGCAGACTGGTGTCGGGCGGCCGCCGTCGAACCTCCGCGACGAGCGTGCCCGCGTCGCGCCGGATGCGCCGCGTCCAGATCGCCCCCGGCTCGTCGGACGACTTGCGGAACACCGACAGCTGCCAGACGAGGCCGTTGGCGTCCGCGTGCGTGAGCGCGATGTCCGACAGCGTGGCGCGGTCGAGCACCTCCGAGAAGAGCCGCGCCTCGACCGCGTCGGGATCGTCGGTGTGCACCGAGCCGAACTTGATGGCGCGGTCGACGTCGTGCACCGCCTGCACCGCGACGTCGAGCTCGGCGTCGGTGCGGGCCTCGACCCGCGCCGCCACCGCCTCCCGCCGCTCGGCGGAGTGCTCGAGGATGGTGCGCTCCGACGTCGCGAAGAACACGAAGAACGTGGCGCCGCCGACCAGGGCGAGCGCGAGCGTCGTCAGGACGAAGAGGCGAGTGAGGGTCAAGCTCACCCCATGCGCGCGGAGGCGAAGTCCGGTCGCGGGTGAGCGCGGAACTCCGCCACCGCGGGGCGCTCCCACTGTCGCTCGGCGTAGTCGCGGAGCCGGGTCGGCACGTCGTGGCCGGTCCTGATCAGGCGCTGGAGCATCATCGCGAGATCGTTGTCGGCGATGCACCACGCGCCGAAGAGCGGGCCCGCGTCGGGGGGGACCAGGCGCTCGGCGGCGCCGAAGAGCTTCGCAGTCGCACGCAGCCCCGCGGTCGACAGCGGGGCGAGCGTCGGGAGCCGCTCGTGCTCGTAGAAGACGTACTCGGCCGAGCGCTCCTCGCGGATCGCCATGAGATCGCTGCGCAGCCAGGCCATGATCTGCCGCGCCCGGGCGCGCGCCTGCAAGTCGTCAGGGAGGACGCGCGCGTGCCCGGGCGGCGCGTAGCGGTCCTCGAGGTACTCCACGATGGCGCTCGACTCGGACAGCGCGAGGTCGCCGTCGACCAGCACCGGGACCCGCGACGTCAGCGACTGGGCGGCGAAGGCGGGATCGAAGTGCGCCCCGGTGTGGAGCGCCACGTCCTTCACCTGGAAGGGGAGGCCCTTCTCGCGCAGCGTGACGAAGCACGAGAGGACGTAGGGGCTCGTCCACGTCGCGTTGCCGAGGAGGAGCAGGCCGTCGCCGTTCGCGGGGTCTCGAGGCGGAATCATGCGCCCCGGAGCATAGCCGCGCGCGCGATGCGCGTCAGAAGCCGCGGTTCGCCGCGTCGAGATCGAGGAAGAAGCCCACGAGGTCCTGCTCTCGGTTCCGCTGCACGAGGAAGCGGTGGACCCGTCCGATGGGCGCGAACACCGTCTGCGAGGACACGCTCATGGTCCAGTGCCCGGGGTGGTCGCCCGAGACGTCCAGCCATCGCCCACCGAGGCGACGCGCGACGATCTCGCCGAGGAGCGCGCCGTGCCGGGCCACCTCGCTCGCGAAGACGCGGGCGTCGATGCGCCCTCGCTCCACCTGGGCGGCCAGGCCGAGGAGGTGACGCTGCGCGACCTCGATGGCGGCGGCGTCGGTCCGGAGGATGTACCCGCGTCGGCGATAGTCGAGACCGAGGCCGCGAACGACGCGGACGATGGCGATCCGGAGCTGGGCCTCGCTCTCTGGCCGCGCTCCCACGGTGAGCATGTCCTCCCGGAGGGGCGCGGGGAGCGACAGGGACTCCACGACCTCGCTGCGCAGCGGGTCGGACCACCGGACGATGGCATGGCTCGGGCCCGCCTCGCGCGCCTGCGCGACCGGCGGCTCCCACGGCGGCGGAGGCACGGACGGGCGTGGAGCCATCGAGGGCTGCGGCGGCGCCGACGACCGTGGTGCCACCGAAGGCCGGGGTGGGGTCGAGGGCGACGGCGCAGCCGACGACCTTGGCGCGGCCGAGGGCCGTGGCGGCGTGGAGGGCCGTGGCGGCGTGGAGGGCCGTGGCGGCGTGGAGGGCCGTGGCGGCGTGGAGGGCCGTAGCGGCGTGGAGGGCCGTGGCGCCGCCGAGGGCACCACCCGAATACCCGATGGCTCTGACTGCTCCCGGTGCCAGGGGAGGCGGTCGACGATCGTGGCGTCTGCCTCGTGCGCCTCGACGGGCACCAAGGGGCGCGGGGAGCGAGAGCTTGAAGGCATGCTGGAAAGAACCAGCATTCAGCCTTTAGGCGCGAACCCTCGGATGTCAACCCACATCACCCACTCCGTAGACAATCCGTAGCCAATCAGTAGGGATTGTCGTCCTCCGCCATGGCCACCGAGGCGGGCGGCGTGGAACGGGGGAGGGTGGCGGTGATCGTCGCCCTGGCCGTCACGACCGTGCCCTCGCCCGCCGAAGCAGTGGAGAGCTCGGCGATTTCCGGGAGGATCTGCGCCGGCTCGATGCTTGGAGCAGGCGGCGATGCCAGGCGTGCCGGTGCGGGCGCCACGGGAGGCACTGCGGCCGCCAGAGGGGCGGTCACGCTCCCGAGGGTCCAGACCCTTCCCGTGGCCACCCCTACCGCGAAGACGAGGAGCACCCCCAGAATGGCCGCCGCGGTCCAACCCGCGTGGCGCTGCCTCGTCGGGGCGGCAGGAAAGGGAACCGGGCCCCTCGCTTCCCCTTCCGCCCCGGGCAGGTCCGGCAGGCTGGTGCGCTCGGTGTGCTCCACGCCGTCATCGGCCACGGGCGCCGGTCGCGGTCCGAGCGCCCGGATCAGGTGCTCGCGCATCTCCGTCGCGCTCCGCGGGCGCTCCACCGGCCGGCGTCGCAGGGCGCGGGTCACGACCTCCTCCAGCGCGCGAGCCGCGTCATCGTCCCGTCCCGTCTCGAACGGGGGCGCCTCGCCCGTCACCTTGGCGCGAGCGATGTCCTTCGCCTCCTCGTGCTCGGCGAAGGCGGGCACGCCGGTGACGGCCCGGTAGAGGATGGCCCCGACGGCGTAGAGGTCCGACTGCTCGGTCGCCTGCTTCGCGTTGAGCACCTGCTCCGGGGCCATGTAGCGGAGCGTCCCCATCGCCTGGTCGCCCCTGGTGATCTCGGTCAGCGACGGCGAGCTCAGGTCGCCGTCGCGGCGGCGCGCCTGGCGGCTCAGGCCGAAGTCGCAGATGACGGGACGGAGCCGGCCCCCGGCCTCCCCGCCTTCGGTGCGCAGGAGGATGTGGCCCGGCGTGAGATCGCGGTGGCTGACGCGCGCGCGGTGGAGGACCTCGACGCCGGCCAGGAGATCGATGCCGAGCTCGATCGCCTCCTCGACGGACAGCGTCCTTCGGTCGAGCGCGCGATCGAGCGGCTCGCCGTCGACGAGCTCCATGACGAGCACCATGCCGGCGGCGCCATCGACGACGAAGTCGTGAATGCGCGCCACGTGGACGCTCCGGGTGCGCCGGAGGAAGTACGCCTCGCGCCGGAAGCGCTCGACGGTCTCGTCGTCGGTCGCCGCCTCGGTGGCGAGCACTTTGAGGGCGAAGCGCGACCCGGTCGCCACGTGGCGCGCGGCCCACACCTCGCCGTACGCGCCCTGACCGAGGAGCGACTCGACCTCGTAAGCCTCCGCGACGAGGTCGCCCGCGCCGAGCCGCGTGGGGCGTTCCATCACGACCCGGTCCCCCGGACGACGACGCCGAGGGTGCGCGCGAGCACCCACACGTCGAGCCACGGCGACCAGTTGCGCACGTAGTGCACGTCGGTCGCGATGCGCGCGTCGAACGCCGTGGCGTTGCGGTCACCGACCTGCCAGAGCCCGGTCATGCCGGGGAGCGCCCGCAGGATGACCGTCTCGCGGTGCTCCATCTGCGGGATCTCTCGCTCGAGGTACGGCCGCGGGCCGACGAGGCTCATGTCGCCGGTGAGCACGTTCCAGAGCTGCGGCAGCTCGTCGAGGCTGTACTTGCGCAGGAGCCGGCCGACACGCGTCACGCGGGGATCGTGGCTCAGCTTGTGGAACTCGCG
This sequence comes from Polyangiaceae bacterium, assembly GCA_050012715.1. Taxonomy (GTDB): domain Bacteria; phylum Myxococcota_A; class Polyangia; order Polyangiales; family Polyangiaceae; genus Palsa-1150. Next base: position 13,567 of record JBEKGQ010000017.1, on the reverse strand, counting down.
GTACTCGGCGGCGAGCCGCGGGTCGGCGTCGAGCACGGCGCGGAGGCGCTGCTCGCCGTCGCCGTGCATCGAGCGGAACTTCAGCGCGCGGAAGCGGCGGCCGTCGCGGCCGAGGCGGTCCTGCGGATAGAGGACGGGGCCCCGGGAGTCGAGCTTGATGAGGCACGCGAGGAGCAGAATGACGGGCAGGATGCACACGCCGCCGACGACGGTGAGCGCGACGTCCATCACGCGCTTCGCGAGGCGCGGGCCCGGCAGGAGCAGCTGCTGGCGCACCTCGAGGCCGAGGATCCCGTCGACGTCGCGCGCGGGCACGCCGAGGCTCGCGAGCCCGAAGAGATCCGGGATCACCAGCAGGTGCGAGAACACGCCGCCGACGCGCTCGACGAGCGCGGCGAGCTTCTCCGAGCCGAGCCCCGGCATCGCCACGATGGCGTAGGGCACGCGCAGCCCGGCGCCGAGCACCGGCGCGAGCGCGAGGTCGCCCACGACGGGCACGCCCTCCACCTCCGCGAACATGCCGCGCGGGCGCTCCTTCGGGCGCGGGTCGGGGCGGGGTCGGACGCTCGAGATCTCGTCGTCCCCCAGCACGGCGGCGCTCATCGCGCGGAGCGACGGCGTCGTGAGCTCGGCGGCGGACTGGTTGACCGAGTGAAGCTCCAGCGCGCGATCCCGGAGATCGGCGCGCAGGGTGCCCTGCTTGGTGCGATCGTCGTCGAGCATCATCACGGGCTTCAGGCCGCAGCGAGGGTTGCCGCGCAGCGTGCGCACCACGAGCCGGCCGGCCTTGCCGGCGCCGAGCACCACGACCGGCGTCCCCCACCAGGACCGCGGCGCGCACGTCGAGCGCACCAGCGAGCGCGCCAGCGGCACGAGGAGGAGGGCGCTCGCCCACGTGACCGCGACGAGGGACAGCGGCCAGGCATGCGACCCACCGTGAAGGAGCGTGATCGCACCGACGCACGAGAGGGCGAGCGTGGTGGCCGCGCTCGCGTTGCGGATCTCGTCGGGCGGGCTCGGCGCCATCGCCCCGTAGAGCCCCAGCATCCAGAAGGCGGCGAGGCACACGCCCACCGCGAGCCCGAGGAACGGCACCGTGGCCACCGCGAGCCCCCCCGAGCGCGCGAGCTCCCCGCCGTGGCCGACGAGGGCCGCGCCGAGGAGCGCGGTCGTGTCGGTCAGCACGAGCACCGCCACCGTGAGCCGCGGGCTGGCCGCCACGCGGAGCCCGGCGAGGGCTGGGCTCTCCCGGGCGGCGATGGAGGAGCTGACCCGCCCTTGTTCGCTGGATCGGCGCAGCTGCTCGAGAAGGCCCCGCGCGAGGCCCGCCTCGCTGCAGGCCCCCGAGCCGACGAGGATCCGTCCGAGCTGCCCCCCGCGCTCTTCCTGGAGCCTCAGCGCCTTGCGGAGCAGCTGCGGCGCGATGTCGCCGTTCCGGAGGAGGATCTGACCCAGCAGATCCGGGTCGCGCTTCTTTCGGCGGCGGTAGAACGCGGGGTCGCGAGCGGTCGGCGCGGGTCTCCAGGAGGCCGCTGTCGCCATCAGGACCCGCTCCGCGAAGCGGCGTCCAGATCGAGGAAGTACCCCACGAGGTCTTGCTCGCGGTTTCGCTGCAAGAGGAACCGATGCACGCGTCCGATGGGGCTGAGGACGGTCTGCGGGGGGATGGACATCTGCCACGCGCCCGGTTGATCGCCGGAGAGGTCGACCCACGTTCCTCCGAGCCGCCGGGCGAGGATCTCGCCGAAGAGGGCGCCGTGACGGGCGAGCTCGGGGGCCATGGTGCGCGCGTCCATGCGGCCGGCGAGCACCTCGGTGGCGCACGTCAGCAGGTGCCGCTGGAGGATCTCGACCGCGGCGGCGTCCGTCCGCAGCACGCAGCCGCGCTTCTGGCGGTACTCGCGGCCGACGTCGCGCGCGACCCGCACGATCGCGATGCGCACCTGGTCATGGTCGACCGGGCGCGCGCCCACCTCGAGCATGTCCTCGCGCAGGCCCGTCGGCAGGGACAGGGTCTCGACGACCTCGGACAACCGCGGAGCAGGGGCGCGCCGGCGCACGAGCGCGAGGGGGAACGCGGGCGCCTCGTCACGCACGATGGGGCGGATCTCGGTCACCGAGTCGTCGTCCTCCAGCACGGGCCTGGCGCGCCGTGCGGCGGAGAGGTGCCACGGCAGCGTGTCGAACATCGTGCGGTCCTCGTCGACCACCATGGGAGCGGAGCGGCGCAGGGCGGGCTGAATCCTAGTCATGCTGGAAAGATCCAGTGTGCATGTTGTGAGCCGTGACCCCAGCCGTACGCAGGGCCGGCCGTCGCATGAAGAATCAAGTACCTCGCGACGCGTCAGGGCCGGGCATCCTCGAGCAGCCTGGATCGCCACCATCCCAGCTGGATCGAACGCGATCCAACGAACGGTCGCGGCGGCTCGGGTCTTCGGGCAGACTGGCCCCCGCGATGCGCGCCTTCTCCATGGCGTACTGGGTGTTCATCATCCTCTCGTGCATCCCGTTCTTCGCGATCGCGCTGGTCCTCTTCGTCGTCACGTTGCCGTTCGACCGGAGGCGCGTCGTGCTGCACCTCTTCTCGTGCTTCTGGGGCGCGTTCTACATCTACGCGAACCCCATCTGGCACCTGCGCGTCGAGGGGCGCGACAAGCTGCCGTGGCGCGGCCCCGCCGTGCTCGTGGCCAACCACGCGTCGCTCATCGACGTCGTCGTGCTGTTCTCGCTCTACCGACCCTTCAAGTGGGTCTCGAAGGCGGGCAACTTCAAGCTCCCGTTCATCGGGTGGAACATGAGCCTCAATGGCTACGTGCCGCTCGTCCGCGGCAATCCGCGCTCGGCGCTGCGCGCCATCAAGGAGTGCCGCCGGCTCCTGCGCCTCGGGGCGCCGGTGCTCATCTTCCCCGAAGGGACGCGCACGATGAACGGCGAGCTCCAGGACTTCAAGGACGGCGCGTTCTTCCTGGCGGCGAAGCTCGGCTGCCCGGTCGTGCCGATCGCGGTCCACGGAACCGGCGATGTGCTGCCGAAGCACGGCGCCGTCCTGCGCAAGAAGATGTACGCCCGCATCGAGGTGCTCGACCCCATCGCCCCCGGTGAGCTCGGCAAGGTGGGCCTGCGAAACGCCGCGCGGGCCGCCATCGCCGAGGCGCTCGAGCGAGGCCGCGGCGAGGCGCGCGAGGCGGAGGTCGTCGCGGCGTAGCGCGGGGCTCCCGTCCGATGGGAGAAGGGGGACATCCCTGGTCGGGAATCCTCCGCGTCCGCGGTACGCTGGGGTTCCCGATGGCCCGTGTCGACAGCCTCCTATCCATCCTGGCGCAGCAGGGCGCCAACGAGCTCCGGCTCGGGACCGACAAGGAACCCAAGATGCTCGCCTTCGGTGCGGCCAAGCGCCTGAGCATCCCGACGACCCCGGAGGACACGCTCCGCGAGCTGCTCGGAGAGATCCTGACGCCGGACCGGGAGCAAACGCTGAAGTCGCAGGGGCGCATCGAGGTGTCCTACGAGGCGGCGGGGATCGGCGTCTTCCACGTGAAGCTCAGCATGCGCCCCGGCGGGTTCGACGTCGTCCTCCTCCGGGAGAGCCGCCGCCCCGTCGCGGCCGCCCCGTCGCCACCGCCGGCGCACGTCCCCGCGAGCGCCCCCACGCCGGCCGTCGCGTTCGCCCCTCCCGCCGCGGTGCTCCCGCACCCCGTCGCCCATGCGGCGCCTGCGCCGGCCCCGATCCTCGCGTCGGCGGCCGCTCCCGCGACGCCCCCGCCGGTGGCGGACGAGCCGGCCACGCCCCTCCTGCAACAGCTCGTCGCGGCCGCCTTCGCGATGCGCGCGAGCGACCTGCACCTGACCGACGGGCATCCTCCGCTCGTCCGCGTCGACGGCGCGCTCCGGCGGCTCGGCGAGGAGCCGGTCGATCTCGCCGCCACGGTGGGACCGAGCCTCCTCCACGGGTTCTCGGCGGACGCCGGCCTCGACATCCCGGGCACCGGGCGCGTGCGCCTCCACGTGTTTCGCACCTCCGAGGGCCTCGCCGCCGCCGTACGCCTGCTCCCGCCCGCCGCGCCATCGCTGGCGTCGCTGCATCTCCCGGTGCCGCTCGAGGACCTCGTCGCGCTGCCTCACGGCCTGGTCCTCGTGTGCGGGGCCACCGGCTCGGGCAAGTCGACGACGCTCGCCGCGCTCGCGCAGGAGGCCCTCCGCCGGCGGTCGATCGTGCTCACGACGCTGGAGGACCCCATCGAGCACGGGCTCGTGCCATCCGAGAGCTCGCTCGTGCGTCGCCGCCAGGTCGGACGTGACGCGCGGGACTTCGCGAGCGGTCTCCGCGATGCGCTGAGGGAGGACCCGGACGTCGTGCTCGTCGGCGAGATGCGCGACCCGGAGACCATCGGCCTCGCGCTCACCGCCGCGGAGACGGGGCACCTCGTTCTCTCGTCGCTTCACTGCGGGTCGGCGGCGTCCGCGGTCGAGCGCATCGTCGACTCGTACCCGCCGGTCCGGCAGGCGCAGATCCGGGTGCAGCTCGCCGACTCGCTGCGGGCGGTGGTCGTCCAGCGGCTCCTGCCGAGGGCGCGCGGTGGGGGCCGGATCCCGGCGCTCGAGGTGCTGCGCGTGAACCACGCCGTGGCCTCCATGATCCGAGAGGGCAAGACGGCCCAGATCGCGACCGCGATCCAGTCCGGACGTCGCGAGGGAATGGTGTCGCTCGAGCGCTGCCTCGCCGACCGCGTGCAAGCCGGGGAGGTCCGCGCGGAGGACGCGAAGGCGGCGTCGAACGATCCGGCGTCGCTCGCGATGTACATGACCAAGCCGGATCGCTGACGGCTCGGGTATGGTGCGGGGCGATGCCGCGCATCCCCTGGGTCGTGAGCCTCCTGGCCGCGCTCGCTCTCGTGGGCGCGGGTGGCGTCGGGGTGGCTTGCGGGCGAACGCCGCTCCTCGACGTGGGCGATGACTGCGTGGCCACCGATGGTGGCCCGTGCGGTGCCGAGCCGGAGACGGACGCGGGCCCCGCGTGCACGGTCTGCCAGTCGGACAGCGACTGCAGCGGACAGTCGTGCGTGGTCCTGCCGAGCGGCTCGTACTGCGCGTCGCTCTGCAACACGTCGAACGACTGCTCGACCGACACGACGTGCACGCCGGTCAACTCGGTGGCCACGGGGGCCCAGGTGGGCGCGTGCGTCCCGCGGGGGGGAGTCTGCGGCGTCGCGCCCATCGGCGATGGCGGCGAGCCGGCCATGTGCGGTGACCTCCTCGGGCCCTCGGTCGACGCCGGCTGCGTCTGTCCGCCCGAAAGGTCGTGCAACCCCAATGGCTGCCGATTCCAGCAGTACTGCGAGCCGAGCACCAACACGTGCCTTCCGGCCCCGATCGGGTGCGGCACGCCCGGCGCGCCCTACGACGCGGGCCCGCCCCCGACCGGGATGGTCGGTACGGACGGCGGCGCGGTGTCGCGCCTCTACTTCGCGGTCGTCGGCGACACGCGCCCCCCGAACGAGGACGACACGTCGGCCTACCCGACCGCGGTCATCACCCAGATCTACAAGGACATGCAGGCGCTCACCCCCGCGCCCCTCTTCGCCGTCTCGACCGGCGACTATCAGTACGCCTCGCCGACCGGCACGCAGAGCGCGCCGCAGCTCGATCTCTACGTCGGCGCGCGCGCGGGCTACTCGGGCATCGTGTTTCCGGCCATGGGCAACCACGAGTGCACGGGCGCCACGGCGTCGAACTGCGGGCCGGAGATCGACGGCGGGCTCACGCCCAACTACGAGAACTTCCTGTCGATGATCCTGGCGCCCGTCCAGCAGACGAGCCCCTACTACGAGGTCGACGTCGGCTCCTCGGCGGATGCACCGATGCCGTGGACGGCGAAGTTCCTGTTCCTGGCGGCGAACGCGTGGACGCAGACCCAGGCCAACTGGCTCGACGCCGCGATGACCCGGCCGACGACGTACACGTTCGTCATTCGCCACGAGGAGGCGGGGGCGACCACCGCGCCGGGGACGGGGCCCTCGGAGAACATCATGGCGACCCACCCCTACACGCTCGCGATCGTCGGCCACACGCACACCTACCAGCGCTCGGGCCAGCGCGAGGTCATCATCGGCAACGGCGGCGCGCCGCTCAGCGGCGGCGTCGACTACGGGTACGGCATGGTGAGCCAGCAGGCCGACGGGTCGATCGCGGTGGACGTCATCGACTACACTACGGGGCTGGCGGATTCGTCCTTCCACTTCACCCTGAACCCCGATGGGAGCTCACCCTAGCCCGCTCGTTCTCGTGACCGGCGCCCTGCTGATCGCCGCGGCCGTCGGCGTCGGGGCTTTCGAGGTGGCCGCGGCGAGGCGCGCGCCGGCCGCCGCGCCGAGCTCGCGCCCCAGGCTGGCCGTGGGCACCACCGCGCCCGTCCTCCACGTCCCCCACATCCCCGGGAGCATCACCCTCGACGGCGACACCGACGATCCCGGCTGGACCACGCCGCCGGGGCCGGCGCGCACGGGCCCCTTCGTGCTCGAGAACGGCGCCGAGGCGCGCCCCTTCTCGAACGCGCGGCTGCTCTGGGGCGACGGGCACCTCTACCTGTCGCTCTACGCGGCCGACGAGGACATCGAGACCCGCACCACGGAGCCCGACGGGCCGCTGTGGCTCGACGACTCGTTCCGTCTGACCTTCGTCCGGGGTGACGTCGAGTACGTCATCGAGGTGTCGCCGAAGGGGGTCGTCACCGACTCCATCCGCCGGTCGGGCGGCGCCTACGACTACTCGTGGAGCTCGGGCGCGCACGTCTCGCCCGAGCTCGACGGCACGGTCAACAAGCCGACCGACCGGGACGAGGAGTGGGTCATCGAGATGGCCCTCCCGTTCGAGTCGCTCGGCATGAAGGGCGAGCCGGGGGAGCGCATCGGCTTCTCGGTGAAGCGCTGCGACACGCCGAAGCGTTCGGCGCGGGTCTGCGGCAGCTGGGGCGAGCCGACGCCCGAGACGGCCCTGGGCACGCTGATCCTCGACGGATCGGGCGCGTAGCTAGGCCGCCAGGATGCGGTGGACCGCCTGCACGGCGTCGCCGAGGCCGGTCATGCGGTCGCCGAGCGCGGCGAAGTAGAGCATCCCGTCCCGCGTGGCCACCGGACGCGCGGTCACGTCGTGCCCGGGCGTCGCGGAGTCCACGTCCGCCGCCGAGGCGCGTCGCCAGGCGACGTCGCGCGCGGTGCGGGCGAGGCCGACCACTTCGTCCGGCATGCCCATGCCGGCGACGATGCGTCCGGCGTCGTCGAGGAGGATGAGCGCTCGCACGCCGCTCCGGTCGGCCACGGACTCGACGAGAAACTGCAGCGCCTCGTCCCGGTCGGCGCTGCGCTTGGTGCGGCGATCCTGCATTTGCATGGGCGATCATCGTGCCGTCCGTCGCGGAGCACGGCCAACTTTCAGTCCCCGAGGGTGCCCTTGGTCGACGGCACGCCCGCCACTCTCGGCTCCACCCGGACCGCCTCGCGCAGCGCCCTCGCGAGCGCCTTGAAGCAGATCTCCACGCAGTGGTGCAGGATCTCTCCGCGCTCGAGCACGACGTGCAGGTTGCACTGCGCGCCCCGCGCGAACGCCTCGAAGAACACCGGCGCGAGCTCGACGTCCCACGTGCCGATCTTGGCGCCCCGCGGCAGAGGGACCTCCCAGACGAAGTGCGCCCGCCCGGAGAGATCGATCGCGCACGCCGCGCGCGCCTCGTCCATCGGGAGCGTGGCGTGCCCGTACCGCACGATGCCCGCCTTGTCGCCGAGCGCCTTGCCGACGCACTGGCCGAGCACGAGGGCCAGGTCCTCCGTCGTGTGGTGGCCGTCGATCTCGACGTCCCCGGTGGCGCGAACGACGAGGTCGACGAGGCCGTGCCGCGCGATCTGGTCGACCATGTGCGTGAGAAACGGGAGCGGCGTCTCCACGTCGGCCTTGCCGGTGCCGTCGAGATCGACCGAGCACTCGATGCTCGTCTCCTTCGTCGTCCGGGACACGCTCGCCGATCGGCCCATCGACCGGGACGATAGCGTATGATCGCCGCCGATGGACGAGGCCGAGCGCCCTCACGAGCCGGGACCGCCCGCGTCACTGTCGCCCGACGACAGCCTCGGGGCCCAGGAGCGCGCGCGCCTGCTCGGGCGGTACGGGCGCCGCTTCGTCGCGGGGGAGGCCATCTTCCGGGAGGGGACGCCGGCGCGGGAGGCCTTCCTCCTTCAGGACGGGCGCGTCCGCCTGCTCAAGCACGTCGCGATGGCCGAGCGGAGCCTCGCCGTCGTCAAGCCGGGGGACCTCTTCGGCGAGGGCGCTCTCCTCGAAGCGGTCGCGTACGGCTCGACGGCGGTGGCGATGAGCGAGGGAACGGTGCTCGCGTTCGACCGCGCGACGTTCCGCACGCTCCTCGAGGGGCACCCCGCGGTGGCGATGCGCGTGGTCGATCAGCTCGTCCGACGGCTCCGCGACGCCGAGGATCAGATCGAGATCATGATGCTGCGGGGCGTGCAGTCGAAGGTGACGGGCGCCCTGCTGAAGCTCGCGGGGCGGGCCACCGGCGCGGCGGAGCTGACGATCTCCCCCGTGGAGCTCTCGACCCGGGTGGGTCTCGACGTGGAAGCGGTGAAGCACACCGTCGCCCGCCTGCGCGAGCGGCAGTACATCCGCATCACGGGCGAGCGCATCGAGATCCCCGACGTCGACGCGCTCCGCCGCCTCTACGCCCTGCTCGGAACGAAAGACGAGCTGGCAGGCGACTGAGCTCGGGGGACGCCAGTCCCTGAACATGTGCTGCTGAACGAAAGTTCCAAGGCGTTGACGCGCGGTGCCGGGCTGCGGTAATCCGGTTGCCCCCTTCGGAGGGTGTGGCTTTTTTGCGACGAATCCCTATAGCCTCGTCCTTCCTTCTTCCCCTGCTTTCATGCGCCGCGGTTTCGGCGTGCGGGAGCCGGGCGAACGCTCCGGGGGTCAACCCGGAGCGGCAGAGTGACGTGGAGTACGCCATCGCGCGCGACTACTTCGACAAGGGACAACCACGGCTCGCGCTCGATCACTGTCGCAAAGCCGTCGAGCTGAACGACCAGAACACCCGGGCCCTCTACTTCACTTCGGCTGTTTATCTCTTCTTCTGCAACGGCAAGCTCGGCTTCTCCGATCCCGACTGCCGCATGGCCGACGCCGAGAAGTACGCCCGCCGTACGCTGAAGGTCGACGAGAACCACCGCGAAGCCAAGAACCTGCTCGGACAGATCCTGATCGACGAGAAGAAGTACCCGGAGGCCATCACCATCCTCGAGCCGCTCACCAAGGACCCTTCGTTCGACTCGAGCTACCTCGCCTGGGGGAACCTCGGCTGGGCGCAGGTACTGAACGGAGAGCTCGATCCGGGAATCGATTCGCTGAAGAAAGCCATCACGGAACCGCGATTTTGCGTCGGTCACTACCGCCTGGGAGTGGCCTTCGAGAGGAAAGGAGACCTGGCCGCCGCCGAACGTTCCCTCACCACGGCACTCGAGGTCGATGCCCCCGAATGCAAGAACCTGCAGGACGCCTGGGAAGAACGGGCGCAGGTCCGCATGAAGCTCGGGAAGCTCGCCGATGCGCGAGCCGACTACCAGAAGTGCCGCGACATCTCCGCCGAGACGATGGCGGGGAGGGCGTGCGTCGAGGCGCTGACCCGGATCCAGTGAACCGCGAAGGAAGATGTTCTTTCCCCAATCGACCATGACGAGAACGAGCCCGGAGCTGATGCACGAGACCCTCGGCAGTTACCTCAAGGAGCAGCGAGAGCGGCGCGGGATGAGCGCGGTCGAGCTGTCGCGCGTGACGCGCATCCCGCTGGCTTCGCTCGAGGCCATCGAGACGGATCGCTTCGACGAGCTGCCGGGCGAGGTGTTCGCCCGCGGCTTTCTCAAGGCCTACGCGCAGGCGATCAGCCTTCTCCCGGCCGACGTGCTCGCCCGTTACACGTCGAGCCGCCGCGTCGCCTTCGTCACCCCGCTGCCGGTGCAGACGCCGCTCCAGGCCGCGCGCGAAGGGCAGGGGCGCCGCTTCGGGGTCGCCATCGCGTTCGTGCTGCTGCTCATCCTCCTGTCGCTCGCCCTGTCGATCGTGCTCAAGCCGCGCGGACACGACATGCCGACGGAGCTTTCGCGCGCAGGAGCTCCCGAGATCGCTCGAACGGTGTGAGCCGCATCGAGAGCGAGGCGCTCGTCGTCCGGACCGTCGACGTCGGCGAGGCGGACGTCATCGCCACCCTCGTCACGCAGCAGGTCGGCAAGGTGAGCGCCATCGTCCGCGGCGGGCGAAAGGGCTCGCGGCGCGTGGGGGGCGCGCTCGAGCCGGTGCACACCGTGGCGGTGCTCCTCGAGGACCGGGGCGCGGAGCTCGTGACGCTCAAGGAGTCGCGCATCGTCCGGACGCGCGCCGGCGTCGTGGGCAGCCTCGACGCGCTGGACGCGGCGGGCGTGGCGCTGCGCTGGGCGAGGCACCTCTTCCCCCCGCGAACCCCGGAGCCCGATGGCTGGCGGACCCTCGTCGAGCTGCTCGACGTGCTCGACGCGGGCCAGTCGTCGCCGCGCGCCGAGCTGGCGCGCGCGGGGCTGGGGATGCTCTCGGCGGTGGGCTACGCGCTCGACCTCGGGCGGTGCGTCGTGTGCGGGCGCGAGTGCCCCGAGGGCAAGGCCGCGTGCATCGATCCCGCGCGAGGAGGCCTCGTCTGCCGGTCGTGCGGCGGGGCCTCCACCGTGTTCCTGCCGGAGACGAGGCGAGCCGCCCGCGCGCTCGCCGAAGGGCGGACCTCCGAGGTGACGGCGGCGGACGCGGAGGCGATTCTCGAGGTGGTGGACCGCGCCATGGCGGCGCACGCCGGGTTCGAGCGTTAGAGGCGGCATGCGGGACGTCGTCTGCTTCGGTGAGATCCTCTGGGATCTGTTCGAGACGCGTCCCGGCGAGTACCGGCGCGAGCTCGGCGGGGCGCCGGCGAACGTGGCGACCGGCCTCGCGCGGCTCGGGGTGAAGGCGGCGGTCGTCGGCGGCGTGGGGCGCGACAGCTTCGGGCGAGCGCTGGTGGCGCACCTCGCGAAGGACGGGGTCGACGTCCGGTTCGTCGTGGAGCTCCCCGAGCGCACCGGGCTCACCTTCGTGACGCGCGACGCGGCGGGGGAGCCGGCGTTCCTCTTCTACCGGCACGACTCGGCGGACGTCTCGGTCGAGGCGAAGCACGTCGTCCCGGCGATGGGGCGGGCGCGGTGGGCGCTCGTCGGCTCGAGCACGCTCATGACCCGCGAGCTCGCCCGGGGAACCGCGCGCTTCCTCGACGTGGCCGAGCGCGCGGGGGCGGTCCTCTTCGTGGACCTCAACGTGCGCGCCCACCTCTGGCCCAGCCGCTCGGCCATGGAGCGCGCCATCGCCGGCCTCGTGAGGCGGGCCGCGGTGGTCAAGGCCAGCGACGCGGACCTTCGCGCCGTGGCGGGACCAAGAGTCGGCCTGCGATGGCTCGAGCGCCACGCGCCGCAGGCGACCTGGCTCGTGACCCGCGGGGGCGGCGTCGCGAGCGCGATCGGGGCCCACGGGTCGGTGGAGGCGCCCGCGATGCGCGCGCGCTGCGTCGACGCCACCGGGGCGGGCGACGCCTTCATCGCGGGGGCCCTCGCGACGCTGGTGGCGGCCGGCGCGACGCCGGGGTCCCCTCCCTGGTCGGCCCCCGAAGTGTGGCGGAGGGCATTGCGCGCGGGGCACATGATGGGCAAAAAGGCGGTGTCGCGCCCCGGCGCCGTGGCGGGCCTGGTCGCGCTCGACCCGGTGCGCGCGGTCATCGCGCGCGCTTTCCTCCGAGAGACGCGAGCCCCGTGACCACCAAGGACCCCCGCACCCGCCCCGTCGCCATCCGCTCGCCTCGCGGCGCGCGCACCACCGAGATCGACTGGGCCGACGGGCACAAGGGCGTCTACCCCCACGCCATCCTCCGCGGGTTCTGCCCCTGCGCCGGGTGTCAGGGGCACTCGGGCGAGATCAAGCGCATCGAGACCACCGACAGCCAGCTCGAGCTCGACGATCTCCAGCCCGTCGGCGGCTACGCGCTCTCGCTCACGTGGTTCGACGGCCACAACAGCGGCATCTACAGCTACAAGTACCTGCGCTCGCTCTGCCAGTGCCCGGAGTGTCTGCCGGACGCCGGCACCGCCGCCGGAGCGTTGCCCCGGTCGTGACCGAGGAGGGCGGAACCGTGAGCGACCCTCGTTCCGCGGGCGGCGAGGCCATCGCCGAGGAGGGCAAGCGCGAGCGGAGCCGGCTCGTCGGGCGCGCCGGCGTCGTCGGCGCCGGGACGCTCGCTTCCCGCGTGCTCGGCCTCGTGCGCGACATGGCCCTCGCCGCGCTCTTCGATCGCGACGCGACCGACGCGTGGTGGGTGGCCTTCACGATCCCGAACGCGCTGCGCTCCCTCCTCGGCGAGGGGGCCATCTCGAGCGCGGTCGTCCCCGTTCTCTCGGAGACGCTCGCGAAGCAAGGCGACGACGCGGCGCGGGCCTTCTTCGCGCGCGTCCGCGGGGCGTCCCTCGTCGCCCTCGTCGTCGTCACGGCGGCGGGGGTGCTCCTCGCGCGCCCGCTGACGGAGCTCTTCGCGACCGGGTACCACGACCGGCCGGGCGAGTTCGCGCGCACCGTCGAGCTCACGCGCGTCGTCTTTCCGTACATCCTGCTCATGGGCACGGCGGCGCTCGGAATGGCGGCCCTCAACGCCAACCGCCGCTTCGCCGTGGCCGCGTTCGCGCCGGGGCTCCTCAACGTCGCGCTCATCGCCGCCGCGTTCGCCGCGCCCTACGTCGCCACCGGCGATCCGGTGCGCGCCCTGGCGTACGGGGCGCTCGCCGGGGGCGTCCTCCAGGTCGTCGCGCAGTGGCCGGCGCTCCGGCAAATCGGCTACGCCGGCCGGCCGCGGCTCGTCCTCGACGCCGACGTGCGCGAGGTGCTCCGGCGCATCGCGCCGCTCACCTTCGGCATCGGCATCTACTACATCGACCTCGTGCTCTCGCGGCGCTTCCTCTCGGAGCTGGGGCCGGGAGCGCAGAGCTACTTCTCCTGGGCGATGCGCCTGTGCGATTTCCCGCAGGGCATCTTCGTGATGGCGCTGTCGACCGCCGCCCTTCCGTCGCTCTCGACGCTCGCCGCGAAGGGCGCGAAGGACGAGCTCGCGAAGACGTGGGCCCACGGCATGGGGCTCGCCATGTTCGTGGCGATCCCGGCGAGCGTGGCGCTCGTCATGCTCGGCGAGCCCATCGTCGTGGCGCTCTTCCAGCGCGGCGCCTTCGACGCGAGCGCCGCCCACGAGACGGCGCGGGCGCTGCTCTGGCAGGGAGGCGCGATCTGGACGGTGGCGGCCGTGCGCCAGACGGTGCCGGCGCTCTACGCGCTCGGCGACACGCGGACGCCGGTCGTCGTGAGCGCCATCGACCTGGCGGCGTTCATCGCGCTCGCGGTCGGCCTGCGCGGACCGATGGGGCACGTGGGCATCAGCGTCGCGGTCGCCGGATCGAGCGCGGTCCAGATGGTGCTGCTCCTCGTC